>CANJXD010000172.1 GCA_947478535.1 Acetobacteraceae bacterium | reverse complement strand
CCGTGTCATGCCGCATATCAAATCCGTGCACGTCCCCGCCCCGCTCGGCGTCTTCAACAACTACCCGGAGGAGCGGACGACGCAGCATCCGCGCGCCGAGATCGAGGATCTCCGCGCCTGGTATCTGTGGCGCAGTGCCGCAGGCATGGACTACGCCTTCGGCAGGCGCGCGCCGGAGGAAGCCTGGGCGTTGCTCCAGGACTGCTATGGCTACCGCAAATCCTATTGCGGCCATCTCTCCACCGATATCGACCTGGCCCTCGCCCTCGCGGACCACCTGATCCGCCGCGTCGATGCGCCGGAGCTTTCTGCCGCGGCGTGGCAGGAAGCGACGCGGGCGCAGCTCCTCATCAAGAGCTTCGAGATGCTGCCGGAAGAAGCGATGGGCAAGACAGTGCCGGGCAATGTCCGTCGACTCTGGGCCATAGCGCAGCTGCGGGAAGCGCGAGGCATGGCGCGGCGCCAGCAGCAGCGCCTGGCACTGCCGGCGACGCCGGCGTTCCACGTGTTCAACGACAACCGCTACGAACAGCACTTCTGGTCCTGGAGCGTGGGGTAGGGATCCCCCCGCCTCACGCCGCAGGCAATGAACCCCCGGCCAGTGCTGGCAGCCTGGGCACCGGCTTGGCATCGGCGGGGATGCCGAGCAGTTCCAGATAGGTCGCCATGATCCGACGGTGGTCGTAGCGTTCGGCCAGTGCCCGGCCGCCGGCGGCGAGCCTGCCGCGCAGCGCCGGGTCGCCGGCCAGCGCCATCACCGCCTCCGGCCAGCGCGCCAGGTCATCCTCGATCATCGCCTGCCTGCCATTGGTGACATCCAGCCCCCGGAAGGCGACGCCGGTGCCGAGCACGGGCATCCCGGCGGCCATCGCCTCCAGCGTCTTCAGGGAACTGCCCGTGCCCTCCGGCAGCGGGATCGCGACGCCCATCGCGTCCTGATACAGCGCGGCGAGCCCCGCGGCGTGGATGCGGCCGAGTGCCTGGAATCCCGGCGCCTTCTCCGCGCCGGAGACGCCACCGGCCACCACCATCAGCGGCGCCGCCTCGCCATGCCGGGCATGCAGCGCCGCGCCGATCTCCTTCAGCCGTGCCATCGCCGTGACATTCGGTGGATGCCGGCTGCCGACGAACAGAAGAAAATCCCCCGGCGGCAGATCGACCCCGAGCCGCCGCAGCACTTCCCGCGGTGGCGCCGGCAACGCCATGGCGCTGGCGTCGAGGTCCACGGGGTTCGGCACCAGCACCGGCGTGCAGCCCAGCGCGGCGAAGCGCGCGGCATCTCCGGGTGCCACGGCGACAACCCGCTGCGCGCCGCGCAGCGCGCGCCGTTCCAGCCAGGCCGTCAAAGCATGCAGCAGGCGTGATCCGGTGACGCGATCCTCGATCACGTCATGCGCCGTCAGCACGCAGGGCAGCCCCATTTCCCGGCTGATGCGCTGCACCGGCCCGGCCCAGAAGCCATACTCCAGCAGCACCGCATCGGAGGAAGCGAGCAGCCGTCGTATCTCCCGCTGGAACAGTGGGTCCAGCAGGCGCTCCAGATGCAGCCAGGGGAACAGTTCCTCCCCCCACTGCGCCGCGCCGGTCAGGGGACGGGCCAGGATGCGCATCATCCGCCAGGCCAGGGTCTTGCCGATGGTGACAAGGCGCCGTTCCGGCACCGCCGCGACGGCGACATTGCCCCGCCGCCGCGGCCCGCCGCGCCCAGCCTGGGTGACGCGCACTTCCTCGACATGGGCGGCCACGACATCGACCATCAGGTTGCTGCGCAGGCTCGCCCCGGCGCGGCGGTCGAGAAAATCCGGCCAGGGGTAGAAGACCTGCACGCGCTGCGGCGGCACCGGCGCGGGTGCCACCGGCGCTGGCGCCAGCAGGCAGCGCAGGAAGGCATCCCCGCCATGCCGTGCGAGACAGGCATGCCGCCCGGCGATCGCGCCCTCCCGCAACCTGCCCCATTCGCGCCGCGCCAGGCGGATCGCCGCGGCCAGCGCCGCCGGGTCCCGGTCCGGCACCAGGACGCCGGCGCCGTGCTGCGCCAGTTCATCGGACATCCAGGTGGCGGCGGTGCAGATCACCGGCCGCCCGGCGCCGAGGGCCTCCAGCAAAACGCCGGAGGTGCGCGCCTCATAGATGTCGCGCCAATAAGGCAGCAGAACGAGGTCGGATCGCGCGAGCAGCGTGTCATACGCGGCAGGGGACAGCGATTGCCGCAGCAGCGTCACTTCCGGCGGCAGGCGCAGCGAGAATTCGTCGATCGCATCCGCCACATCCGGCGCCGCGTCATTCGCCTGCAGCAGGAAGGACAGGCCGGCCAGCCCCTCCGGCTCCGCCCGCAGCAGCGCGATGGCGCCGATGATGTCGAGGATGCCCTTCTCGTCCCGCGCATTGCCGAGCGTGACGAGGCGCATGGGGCGGTCACCGGCCGGCTCCGGCTCCGCCAGCCCGGCGGGCGTGTGCGGGATGGGCAGGGTTTCGACCGGCAGTCCGGCAAGGCGCGCGATGCGGCGGGACAGCCTTGCGCTGTCGGTCGCCAGCCGCAGCTTCGCGCCATTCGCCACCGCACGGCGCATGCGGGCGAAGGCGCGGGCGGAAAGCCCATCATCGTAGAATTCGGGCTGGTAGCGCAGAAGGGCGAAGGTGGTGACGTGCGCTGGCTGCTTTTCCACCACCATGGCGAGGCCCAGCAACTGCCGCCGCGTCAGCATGTGGGCCAGAAGGATGGAGCCCTTGGGCAGCCCAGTCGGTGGGAGCGCCGCCAGGGTTTCCTCGGCGAAGCGCCGGTTGCGCATCACCTCGTCACGCCGGCGCAGCAGCGGCCCGCCACCCGGCCGCACGGCCCAGATATCATCGGTATAGGCCGCGACCGCCCCGGCTTGGCGCGCCGTTTCCGCCTCCAGCGCCTTGTGGCCGAGTACCAGCGGCGCGAAGCCCGCCCGGCGCCCGGCCTCCGCCACCGCATGGTCCCAGGAGAAGTGGTGGCCTCGGAAGTCGCGGAGGTTCTGGTCGATGATGCAGAGGGTGGGGGCCATCGGGTGCGGTGCGGTCAGCCCGGCGCACCCATGCCGGCGAGAACCTCCTCCACCGGGCCATCCGCCAGCACCGTGCCGCGTTCGAGGCGGATGGCACGGTCGCACCAGCGGCGCACCACGCCGAAATCATGGCTGGCGATCACCAGGATGTCCGCCGCGCCGACCAGCCGCACCAGCCGTTCTTCCGCCTTCTGCATGAAGGCGGCATCGCCGGCGAGGAACCATTCATCCATCAGCAGGATCTGCGGCTGCATCGCCGTGGCGAGCGCGAAGGAAAGCCGCACGCCCATGCCCGCGGAATAGGTGCGGATCGGCACATCGAAGAAATCCCCGAGGCCGGCGAAGTCCGAGACTTCTTCGATCAGCGCCTCGCATTCCGCATCCGACATGCCGCGGAACAGGCCGCGCAGGCGGACATTCTCCCGCCCCGTCGATTCGGCATCGAGCCCCGCCGCCACATCGATCAGCGCGCCGACCTGCCCCTCGACGGTCAGCGACCCCGCGACGGGTTCATAGACCCCGGCCAGCGTCCGCAGCAGCGTTGTCTTGCCGGCGCCGTTCGGGCCGACAAGGGCTACGCGTTCGCCCTTTCCGATGCGAAAATTCATATCCCGCAGCGCGGTGACGACAACGCGATTGTTGGGGTCCGTGTGCAGCCGGGCATTGCCGAGCAGCCGCTTCTTCAGCGACCGCGCCCCGAGGTGGTAGAAGGGAAAGTCGAGGCAAAGGCCACGCGCTTCGATCAAGGCCATGGGGCGTCTCCTCCGCTCAGACCCAGAAGGCGACGCGGCCGCGGAAGCGGACGAAGAAGCCGATCGAGACGGTGACCGACAGTGCGGTGTAAATCAGCGCCGCGATCCAGGCGCTCAGCGCGCCGCCGCCTTCCACCAGTGGCCCGCGCACCGTCTCCAGCACCGCGTAGAACGGGTTGAAGGGCAGCAGCACCTGCCAATGGCCCAGCAGTTGCGGCTTCCACAGGATCGGCGTCAGGAAGAAGGCCAACTGCATCACGCTGGTGACGATCGGCCCGATATCGCGGAACCGCGCGCAGACCATGCCGAGCAGCAGCGCCACCGCGAAGGCATTGATGAAGATGATGACCAGGCCCGGGATGGCGAGCAGCGCCTCCGGCCCCGGCAGGTGCAGACAGGCCAGGAAGACCAGGCCGATCAGCGGCAGGTTGTGCAGGGCGATGATGCCGTTGCGCATCACGCAGCGCAGCGCATGCACCGTATAGGGCAGCGGCAGCTGGCGGATGATGCCCTCGGACTGGGTCAGGCTGATGGTGGCGTCGTTCACCATCTGCGCGATGGCGTTCCAGATCACCAGGCTGACCGCGAGATGCGGCAGGTATTCGCGCAATTGCAGCTTGAACAGCGCCGAATACAGCAGCCCGAGCCCGATCAGCATGATGCCGGTGGATAGCGTCAGCCAGAAGGGGCCGAGCACGGAGCCGCGGTAGCGGTTGCGGATATCGAGCCAGGCGAGGGCGGAGGCCAGGCGCCAGCGGGAAAGGCCGGTCGCCAGATCGTCCATCGCGCGGCTGAGGCGGCGCGGGTCGGCCGCATCGAAATGATAGGCGGGCATCGGCGCGGCGTGCGGGTCGGGCATGCGTTGCCTCATAGCCCGACCGGGAAGGCCGGGCCAGAGGATGCGCGGCCCAGCGACGGGAGAGAGGGCGCGAGGCGCGCCCGCACCAGACGCTACTTGTTGACCACGCCGCCGGGCTGCGTCGTCATCGGCGGCACCGGACCCCCGGCGGCGCGGGAGAGGCGGACCCGGTCACCGCGGCTGATCACCACGCGGTCCCCGGCCTGCAGCCCTTCCTCATTCGTCTGCACCACGGCGATGTCGCCGCCGCGATCCTGGCGGACGATGAATTCCACCGCCTGGCCCTGCGTCACGCCGCGCTCGATCGCGGTGCCGGCCAGTCCGCCAAGGATGGCGCCGCCGACGCCGGCGATGGCGTTGGAGCGCCAATCCCCGCCGATGAAGCTGCCCGCGAGGCCGCCGGCCACCGCGCCACCCACCGTGCCGACGCCGGTCTGGCTGCCGGCGACCGTCACCGGGCGGGTGCCGACGATGGTGCCGTAATCGACATAGGCCGCGCCCCCCATGGCGCGGGACGAATAGGTGGTGCCGGTATTGGCCGGCGCGCAGGCCGGCACCACGGCCAACAGGGCCAGCGCCGCGGCGAGCGGCAGGGCGCGGGAGAGGGAAATCTGGGACAGGCGCATCGGGTCTCACCCTTCGTGGTGGCAGCGCCGGGTCAGGCACCGCCGAGGCAGCATCGAACAGAGCCATATCATACCGGAATGCACGCGCAGCGCGACCGGAACCGCGATGTTCCGCCAGCAGCATGGCAGGATCACGGCGGTGTTTGCCTCTATCTCGTCCTTGCTTCCGCGCCCCGGCATGGGTTACCGGTGGCGTTCGTCGTTGGCGGGTCTATCCCGCCGGGCTGTTTCCCGAACGACGGGACGGAGATCGAGGGTCAGCCTGGGCCGTTTGCATCGGGGGCGATGCGGCGGCCAGGGGGGCAGGCCTCGTGGACCGGGTCCCGTTATTGGACAAGGAGTAGGGCATGGTCGGGTTCAGCGCTGCGGGGCGGTTCCGCCCTTTCGCCGCCTGCCTGATGCTGGGCGTGTTGGCGGCCTGCGCGCAGACGCCGCAGCGCCCTGCCGTGGTCGCCGCCGCGCCGAGCGAATGGGTGCGCCCTGCGTCCTATGAGCCGCCGGGCCCGCCAGGCGACCCCTGGGGCCCCTGGATCCAGCAGGCGTCCCGCCGCTTCGATGTACCGGAACGCTGGATCCGCGAAGTCATGCGCCAGGAATCCGCCGGCCGCGTAAGCGCCACCTCCCGCGTTGGTGCCATGGGGCTGATGCAGGTCATGCCCGGCACCTACCGAGAACTCGCCGGCCGCTACGGCCTGGGGACGGATGCCTACCACCCCTGGGATAACCTGATGGCCGGCACCGCCTATGTGCGGGAGATGTATGAACTTTATGGCGCGCCGGCCTTCCTCGCCGCCTACAATGCCGGCCCGCGCCGCCTGGAAGACTACCTCTGGGGCAATCGCGGCCTGCCGGATGAAACCCGCAACTACGTGGCCCGAATCGGGCCGCGCATCGCCGGGGCCCAGCCGAACCGCCGCGCGGCGCCGGAGGTCTATGCCGCCGCCGAGATCCCGCTGAACATCCCGGCCGGGCCGCGCCGCGGCGATGCCGCCACCATGCTCGCCCTGCGCGAACAACGCCGCGCCGTGGACCCTGGCGTGCAGATGGCGTCCCTGCCGCCGGGCCCGGTGGTCCGGATGGAGCCGATCCCCGATGGCAGCACCGGTTTCGCCGCCGCCCCGCTTCCGCCGGCTCGGACGCAGATCGCCTCCGCCGGTGCTTCCGCACCCGCCTTCGTGGCACCCGCCGTCGTCGCCATGGCGCCGATCGCCAGCCCTGGCGATTTCCAGACCCGGATGGAACCCATCGAGAGCCCCGGCGACCGAGTCGCGCGGATGGACCCGGTGGTCAGCCTTGGCGACCCCGGTACGATCCGCGCGGAGTCGCTGCCGCCCGCGCCGGGTGCCGCCTTCACTGCTGCCCCGGCTGCGCCACTCGGGTCCCAGCCGTCCAGCATGCCGTTCCGCCAAGCCGCCCCGATGGCGCTGGCTGCTGCGCCGGCGCCGGTAACGCGTGGCTTTTCCCTCATCCCGCAGGCGCATGCCGGCACGCTGCCGATGGCAGCCCGCCCGGCCGCCGCCGTGGTGCCCGCCGCCGGTGGGGCCTGGGGCGTGCAGGTCGGCGCCTTCGCATCGGAAAACCTGGCCCGCACCGCGGCCGGCCAGGCGCGAGACCAGGTGGGCGCCAACGGCACCCGCGCGCTGGTCGAACCTGCCGCGCAGGGCCGCGGCACGCTGTATCGCGCGCGCGTGCTCGGCCTTGCCAATCGCGGCGCCGCCGAACAGGCTTGTGAGCGTCTGCGCGGCCGTGGCGCCTGCATGATCGTCGCCCCGGGCGCCTGAGACCTGGCGCCGGTTCGGACGCGACTCGGGATCAGGGCTCTCGGCGCGCACGCCCCGGCGAATGCCTTCGCTCCAACTTCGCTCTCCAGGATGTGAATTCGACGGAGAGCGCTCTGCGACGTAGGATTTGGCTTGCCCAAGCCAGCCTCTCCAGGGTCGGATTCTTGCGAAATCTTGCATGAATTCGCTGCGGCAAAGCCCAATGGCAGTAACAATATTAAATTTTTCCCGCATAGGTTGTGGAACATAGGCTTGTTCTCTCGCACGGGAGTCATATTTTTTTCGGATTACGACTCTAGGGTGCTGGCAAACAGGGCCGTAATGTTGATGATGATGAACATGGCAACAGATGCAGACATTCAGCAGGGCGCCCGTACCTTGCTCGGGCTGCGACCCCCGGCAGGATTGGCCGACGGCAACCAGCCCGTCCGTGTGGCCGCGTCGTCCGCGGTCGCTACTCCGGTTGCCGCTGTGAACACGCCGGATCGGCCGAGCTACCCGGTCGTGTCGTCCGGCTGGGATAGCGAAGATGAGGAAAGTCGCGGCAAGACCAGCGACCTGATGACCGCTGTGCGTGCCCTCGTCGTGCTGTCCCTGTTCATCGTCGCCATCAGCCTGCTCATCCGCTGACGCGCATTGGCCGCCGGCGCCGTCACCGGCGCGGCGCTGCCCCCCCTCCCTTGCCCCGCCTCGCCGCCTGAACCACCCTGCCGCGCGCATGAGGTGGGGGAGGTGACACTGACATTCCGAGCCCTGGACCGGCTGCTGCGGCCGCGCAGCGTGGCCATCATCGGCGCTTCCGATGACCCCGTGCGGATCGGCGGCCGGCCGCTTGCCTATATGCGCGGTCAGGGCTTCGCCGGGGCGCTGATGCCGGTGAACCCGAACCGCGCCACCGTGCAGGGCCTGCCCGCCTACGCCTCCATCGGCGCCCTTCCCGAAGCCCCGGATGCCGCCATCATCGCCATCCCCGGAGAGGGTGCGATCCAGGCGGTGGAGGAACTCGGCGCGCGCGGCTGCGGCGCCGCCATCGTCTTCACCGCCGGCTTCGCCGAAGTCGGCGGCGATGGGGTGGCGATGCAGGCGCGCCTGGTGGCTGCGGCGCGTCGGCATGGCATGCGCCTCGTCGGCCCCAACTGCCTCGGCCTGTTCAACGCCGCGCTCGGCTACTTCCCCATCTTCTCCGCCAGCTTCGAGAATGGCTGGCCGCGCCCCGGCCGGGTTGGCATCGCCAGCCAGTCCGGCGCCTATGGCAGCCATCTGTTCGCCGCGGCCCGGGACCGTGGCATCGGCACGCCCGTGCTCGTCACCACCGGCAACGAGGCCGATCTCGGCCTGGCCGATTTCATCGGCTGGATGGCCGAGAGCGAGGAGGTGGACGTCATCGCCGCCTATGCCGAGGGCATCCAGGACGGCCCCCGCTTCCTCGCCGCCCTCGCCGCCGCGCGAGCCGCGCGCAAGCCCGTGGTGATGATGAAGGTCGGGCGCAGCGCGCTCGGTCAGGCTGCCGCGCAATCCCACACTGCCTCCATCGCCGGCGATGACCGCATCTTCGATGCCGTGCTGGCCGAGTATGGCGTGCATCGCGCGAAGACGACGGAGGAGTTGCTCGATGTCTGCTACGTCGCGCAGCGCCGCATCTACCCGGTGGCGAATACGCTTGGCGTGGTGACGATTTCCGGCGGTGCCGGCGTGCTGATCTCGGATGCCGCGGAAGCCGCCGGCCTGCCCATGCCGCCGATGCCGGAGGACGCGCAGGCCAGGCTGAAGGCGCTGGTGCCCTTCGCCTCGCCTCTCAACCCCGTGGATTGCACGGCCCAGGCCTTCAACGACATGGGGGTGATCGGTCGCTTCGCCGAAAGCATGGTGGAGGATGGCGGCTACGCCTCCGTCATCGCGTTCTTCACGCAATGGGGGGCGAGCCCCTCCATGGCGCCGCGCCTGCGCGCGGAGTTGAAGAAGGTGCTGGACCGGCACCCCGATCGGCTGTTTCTCCTGTCCATCCTCGCACCACCTGAGCGCATGCGGGAATGGGAGGCGGATGGCTTCCTCTGCATGGAGGACCCCTCCCGCGCCGTGGTCGCCCTCGCCGCCATGGGGCGCTTCGGCGCGGCCTTCGCACAGCCCCCGCCATTGGCTGCAATCCTGCCCGCCGTGGTACTGCCGGACGCCGTGCCGAACGAGGCTGAGGCCAAGCGAATCCTCGGCACCGCTGGCGTGCAGATGGCGCCGGAAGCCGCCTGCCGGACGGTGGCGCAGGCTTTGGCCGCCGCGCGCGGCATCGGCTTCCCGGTGGTGGCGAAAATCCTGTCCCCCGACATCCCGCACAAAAGCGAGATCGGCGGCGTCATCCTGAACATCCCCGACGAAGGCGCCCTGGCGGATGGTTTCGCCACGCTGATGGCGCGCGCGGCGGACCGCGCGCCCGGTGCGCGGATCGATGGCGTGCTGGTGGCGAAGCAGCTGTCCGGCGGCGTCGAGATGGCGCTCGGGGTGCTGCGCGATCCGGTCTTCGGGCCAGTCGCCATGGTCGGCCTCGGCGGCGTCTTCATCGAGATTTTTGCTGATGTCGCCTTCGCGCCCTGCCCCGTGGATGCGGCGAAGGCGGAAGCGATGATCCGGTCCCTGAAGGGATTTCCGTTGTTGGATGGCGCGCGCGGCCGGCCGAAGGCGGATATCCCTGCCCTTGTCGCCGCATTCGTCGCGCTGTCACGCTTCGCGGCTGCCGCGGGGCCGCGCCTGCTCTCCGCGGAGGTGAACCCGCTGCTCGTCCTGCCGGCGAGGCAGGGCGCCTTCGCCGCCGATGCCGTGATCGAACTCGCCTGAGGTCCAGCCCATGCCCATCATCTATGAGCATCTGCTCAACTACCCCATCCCCGAGATCCGCCAGACGCTGCGCTGGCAGGATTGCGCGCTGTATGCCCTGTCGATCGGTGCGGCGCAGGACCCGATGGCGGCGGAGGAACTGCCCTTCGTCACCGAAGGACCGGCGATGCGCGTGCTACCGACGATGCCCGTCGTGCTCGGCTATCCCGGCTTCTGGATGGGCGATCCGGCGACGGGGGTGGATGCGGTGCGGCTCGTCGCCGGCGAACAGGCGGTCGAACTCCACGCGCCCCTGCCTGTGGCAGGCGAGTTGGTCGGGCGGTCTCGCGTCACCGGCCTGGTCGATCGCGGGACCGGCAAGGGCGCGCTGCTCTACACGGCGCGGGACATCATCGATGTCGCGACGGAGACGCTGCTGGCGACGGTGGAACAGACCATCTTTCTGCGCGGCGATGGCGGCTTCGGCGG
>CANJXD010000171.1 GCA_947478535.1 Acetobacteraceae bacterium | reverse complement strand
TTCTCGGAATGCTCGTCACGCGTCGGCGGACCGACTGCCGGCGCCATGGCATCCATGCTCAGGCCGTGCCCTGGTAGGCGCGGCCCTTCCAACCCGCCGGCTTGCCCATCAGCCCACGTGCCAGCGCCGCCCACTGGATGGCCAGCGCGACGACCACCGTCGCCGGATGCAGCGCGATGGTCCACCAGGGCTCCCGCACCCTGAGCGTGACGGCGGCGCGCAGCGACAGGCCAAGCGCCAGCGCCAGCAGCGCGGCACCGGACGGCAGGAAGAAGAACGGCCAGAGATGCGCGCCGGCCAGCAGCACGGTCCAGACCGGCAGGCCCGTCGGCGTTGCCATGCCTTCGCGCGCGTTCTTGATGAAGCCGGCCCAGCAGGCGGGGAAGCTGTCATACATCCGGCAGGTCGCGAGGTCATGCGCCTCCACCACCTCCGTCGCATGGCCGGCCGCGCGCATCCGCCGCGCGAGTTGCAGGCCATCATGCAGCAGGGCGCGAATGGCCTCATGGCCGCCGGCGGCGGCATAGGCTTCCCGCTCCACCAGCAACAGCTGCCCGCAGGCCGCCGCCAGGTCGGGCCGCTTCGTGAAGGCCCGCCCGCCCCCCGGCAGGTAGCAGAACAGGAGAAAATTGATCATCGGCACGGTCAGGGCTTCCCCCAGCGAGCCGATCACCTGGCGCGGCACGCCGGTGACCATGCCGATGCCATGCAGCGCCGCATGCCCGGCCATCCGCGCGGCGGCATCGGGGGTGAGGCGCACATCGGCGTCGATGAACAGGAAATGCGTGCCCCGCGCGGCCTCCGCGAGGCGGGCGCAGGCATGCACCTTGCCGGTCCAGCCCGCCGGCAGCGGCGGCGCCTTTTCCAGCCGCACCCGCGCATCCCGCGCCGCATAGGCGGCGACGATCGCCGGCGTGCGGTCGGTCGATCCGTCATCCATCACGATGACCTCCACCGCCACGCCGGCCGAGGCCAGCGCGGCATCGAGGCAGGCGGCGATGTTGGCTTCCTCGTTCCGCGCCGGGATCAGGATCGAGACCAGCGCGCCGGGCCAGGGGCTGCCCTCGGCGCGGCGCATCATCACCAGATTGGCAAGGCCCATCGTCGCCGGGAAGGTCGCCAGGAACAGCGCCGCCCAGGCCCATGTCAGGTTGGCCCAGGTGATATCGAACTCCATGGCGTCAGCCGGCCTCCGCGCGGGGGTCGTGTCTCGGGTCGAAGCGTTCGCCGCGCAGCAGGCTGCGGAAGCGGCGCCAGAGCTGCCACACGCCCCCCATGCCTTCCGGCCCGCGCAGCAGCGTTTCGAACCTTGCCGGATCACGGGCGATGGCGTCCAGCGCCAGACGATCCATGGTGGCGGCCAGCGCCGCGGAAAGTGCCTCGCCCCGCGCGTCCCGGCCGAGCGCCGCCAGCGCGGCACCCTCGATGGGGGGGCCGAAGGCGACCAGCATCTCCGCCTTGCGCTCAGTCCAGAAGGGATAGTCGAGCGCCAGGGGGATGAACACCGCATCGGGCGCCATCTCCGCCAGCCGGGTCAGGCCGGGGGCGATGGGCACGGGGCGTTCGCGGACATCGCTGAACCGGCCGGGCGCGTTCATCCAGAGCATCCGGGCGGGCGATTCCAGCACACGCTGCGCCGTGCGCAGGAAGGCGACGGCGCCGCGCGACGAGCCACCCTCGATCCCGAAGACGCCGATGCGCTTCATGAAGGGGTAGCGCGCGAGCGCCGCGGCATCCATCGGGATGAACATGGTGCGCCCCGGGAACAGCGCACGGGACAGCAACATGAAGGCGACGCCGTCCCACCAGCCCGGGTGATTGGCGAAGACCACCAGCGGCCGCGCGCCATACTCGCCCGGCATCCCCCAGCGGGCGACGCGCACGGCGCGCATGTGCTTGGCGAAGAAGCGGGAGAAGATGAAGTTGAAGAAGGCCATGCGCCGCTCATCGAATAGCGGCACCGGATCCTCTGCCGGTGGCCGCTTTCCCAGGCCAGGGGCCTTGGGCGGAGTGGTGGCCTCCATCGGCGCTACTCCGCCGCGGCGGCGATTTCCGATTCGCGCCGCCCCGCCTCCCGCGCGGCATCGCCCATGCCGGTGCCGCCATGGTCGCGGTCCATCGCATCGGCGGCGATCCAGCCGGACATCATGACCATCGGCATTCCCGGCCCCGGATGCGCGGCACCGCCGCAGAGGTAGAGGCCCTTCACCGCCTTGCTGCGGTTGCCCGGCTTGAAGGCGCCGGTGAAGCTGCCATGGCTCGCCAGGCCATAGATCGCGCCTTCCAGAACCTTGTAACGGTTGTGGATATCGACCGGCGTCAGTTGGCTCTCGACGACGATCCGCTCCTCGATATCCTCCATCCCCGCCGTGCGCTTCAGCTTGTCGAGGATGGTCTGGCGATATCGGGGAAACATCTTCGACCAGTCATGGTGCGGGCGCAGATGCGGGGTGTGGACCAGCACATACAGTGCCTCCCCCCCCGCCGGCGCCGTCGTGTCATCGCTGCACGACGTCGCGGCGAGATAGGCGGTCGGGTCCGGCGCGGGCTCGCCCTTCTTGTAGATCGCGTCGAACTCCTCCTCCGCATCGCGGGAGAAGACGAAGCAGTGATGGGCAAGGTGGTCGTAGCGCTTCTTGAGGCCGAGATAGAGCACGACGCCGCTGCAGGCGGGCTCGAAGCCCTTCTTCTCGTACTTCCGGCCGGTCTCGCCGCCCACCAGCTCCTTGTAGGTGCGGATCGCGTCCATGTTGGAGATCACGGCGTCGCAGGCAATGCGCTCGCTGCCGACATAGACACCCTTCACCGCGCCGCCCTGGATATCGAAGCCCGTCACCTCGGAATTCGGGCGCAGATCGGCGCCGAGATCGGCGGCGAGCTTCGCCAGGCCCTCCGCCACCGCCCGCGTGCCGCCGACGGGGTACCAGACGCCCTCGCTCGCCTGCATGTCACCGATGGAACACACCACCGCCGGCGCGAGATAGGGGGAGGAACCGATATACTGGCAGTAATGGTCCAGCATCTGCGCCAGCCGCGCATCCGGCACATGGCCACGGATCACCTTGGCCGCGGTCTGGCCCATGCGCAGGCTCAGCACATCGCGGATGGTGCCGGGGTTGAGATTGGCCTTCATGTCGATGGTGTCGGTCACACCCTCGACCGGCCGCCAAAAGAAGAATTTTTCCGAGACGCCGTGCAGGTGCCGGCTCTCCTCCTGGAACTTGCGATAGCCCTCGCCGAGGCCGCGACCGGGGGCGAATTTCTCGATCTCGGCCTGCATGGTCGCGACATCGGCCATCAGGTCGATCTGCGTGCCATCCTCGAAGAAGCAGCGCCATTGCGGATCGAGCCGGATCAGCGGCAATTCGCGCGCCTGGTCGCGCCCGGCTTCCGCATAGATGCGGCGGAGCACGCGCGGCACCGTCAGGATGGTCGGACCCATGTCGAAGCGGAAATTGCCGCTGCCGTCGGGCGCCGGCAGGTTCAACACCGCCGCCTTGCCACCCAGCCAAGGGTTCTTGTCGAGCAAGGTCACCTTGTGCCCGCGCGCCGCCGCCACCGCGGCCGCGGCGAGACCGCCGAGGCCACCACCGACCACCACCACCCGCTCAGCCATGCGCCGATCCTCCGAGCCGTAAGCCATAGCATGTTCCCGGGGCCTTGCAGGGGCTTCGCCCCCGCACCCCCACCGGGGGGCGAGGCGCCCCCCGGGCCCCGCCGGGACTTTCAATGCAGTCAGGGAGGGGGGCGCTTCGGCCCCCCTCCCTGACTGCATTCAACACCTGAGGTCCAGGAGGCCCCTGCCTCCTGGCAGGGGGTGCAGGGGGACGGCGTCCCCCTGCGAAGCCACCAGAACCCGACCTACCGCTCCGGCCCATAGGCCGCCGCCGGCGTGGCCGCGCCGAAGTCGCCACCCGCGGCCGCGCGGCTGGGTTCGGCAGAAAGACCCAGGTCCTGCGCCATCAGCCCCGTGGTGATGCGCGCGCCCTCATAGATCACCGGCAGGCCGCTGCCGGGGTGGGTGCCGCCGCCGACGAGGTAGACGCCCTCGACATCCCGGTACCGGTTGCCCGGCCGGAACAGCAGCATCTGCGGCAATTCATGGCTGAGGTTGAAGGTCGCGCCGTAGCCCACGGCGAAGTCGCTTTCCCAATCCTGGGGGGCGACGACGCGCTCATAGCGGATATGCGGGCGCAGATCGGGCAGGCCGAGCGCCTGCAGGCGATCCAGCGCCACCTCCCGATACCGCGCGGCCTGGGCGGCCCAGTCCGGCTGCTTGATGAGGTTCGGCACCGGCACCAGCACATACAGCGCCGAGTGGCCCTTCGGCGCCAGCGTCGGGTCCGTGATGCCGGCGTGCTGGACATACATCGACGGCACTTCGGGAATGGTGCCGTTCTCGATCTGGGTGATGTTGTCCTGGTAGCCCTCGGACAGCAGCACGTTGTGGTGCGCGAGTTCCGGCAATTCCCGGTCCAGGCCGAGATAGAGCATGAAGGTGGAACAGGAATACTTCGCCTTGGCGATCTTGCGATCCGGCCAGCCGCGGCGGAGCGCGTCCGGGATCAGGCGCGGGATGGCGTGGGCGAAATCCGCGTTAACCACCACGGCATCGGCATCATGGCGCCGGCCGCCGATCTCCACGCCCTTGGCGCGCCGGCCTTCGAAGGCGATGCGCTCGATGGGGGAATTCAGGCGGATTTCGGCACCGAGCCGTTCGGCCACCTTCGCCATGGCGTTGGAAACGGCGCCGCAGCCCCCGATGGGGTGGAAGATGCCGTGCTCGTATTCCAGGAAGGACAGGATGGTGAAGAGCGCCGGGCATTTGAACGGGCTCATCCCCAGGTATTTGGTCTGGAAGGAGAATGCCAGGCGGACGCGCGGGTCCTCGAAATGCCGGGCCAGGTCGCGGTTCACCGTGGACCACGGCTTCATCAGCGGCAGCGCCTTGATCATGTCCGGGCGGATCATGTCGGCGGCCGTGCTGAAGGCGCGTTCCAGCACGGGGCGGAAGGCCTCGAGCTTCGCGCGGTTCTCCTCCATGAAGGGACGGAGACCCTTCGCATCCCGCGGCGAGAGCTTGGCGATCTCGGCTTCCATGCGGGCGAGGTCGGCGCTGGCTTCGATCTGCGTCGCGCCATTCGGCCCTTCGAAGATCAACCGGTATTGCGGGTCCAGCCGACGGAGATCGACCTCGTTTTCCAGCTCCGCGCCACAGCGGCTGAAGATTTCCTTCAGGATTCGCGGGTAGAGAAAGAAGGTCGGGCCAAGGTCGAAGCTGTAGCCTTCCGGCGTTGTCAGCTTGCGGGTGCGGCCGCCGACGACGTCGTCCTTCTCATGGACCGTCACGCGGGCGCCGGAGGCGGCCAGCATCATGGCAGCCGCAAGTCCCCCTGGGCCGGCGCCGATGATGGCGACCTTGGGGCGGGGGCGGTGGACAGCCGGGGAGGCGGGATGTGCGGTCATGGGCCGGGCGTCAGATGCGGATGCGCCTTGGAACTGCAAGATCTGGATCGACGATGAACTGGCCGCAAGGACTGCATGGCAAACTGTCAGGGCTACACGACATGCGTAAAGGCTACATGACAGCAGGGGGCGGCGCCAGCGCCCCATTCTGGATTTCGGCACAACGCGCCTCGGCGCGGGGCAGCAGGCGGGCCAGGTAGAACTCCACGAGCTTCGCGCGGTCCGGCGCCGTGGCCGCGGCGCGGGACAGCAGCCAGCCGCCGATCACCCAGCCGCAGGCATCGAGGAAAGAGGCGGCGAGGGACTGGGCGTTGTCCGGGTCCGTCTCCTGCAAGGCCAGCATCCGGCCCATGGCGGCGCCGAGCTTCGCGGCGGCGGCACCGAGTCGCGGTTCGGCGGCCACCGCCTCCGTCAGCAGGGCACGCAGCGCCTCGCCGCCATCCTTGGCCACCTTGCGGACCAGCAGGTCGATCGCCTGGATGCCGTTGGTGCCCTCATAGATCGGCGCGATCCGGGCATCGCGCATCACCTGGGCGGCGCCGGTATCCTCGACGAAGCCCATCCCGCCATGCACCTGGATGCCGAGGCTGGCGACCTCGACCCCGCGATCGGTGCACCAGGCCTTGGCGATCGGCGTCAGCAGGGCATTGCGCGCCTGGGCGGCGGCATCGCCGAGCAGATGGTGGCGGTCGAAGGCGGCTGCGGTTTCCAGCGCCAGCAGGCGGCTCGCCATGGTGATGGCGCGCATCTCCGCCAGCATGCGGGCGACATCGGCGTGCTGGGCGATGGGCCGGCCGGATTGCACGCGCTGCACGGCATAGGCTTCCGCGAGTTCGAGCGCCCGCGCCCCCTGCCCCACGCCCTGCACGGCCACCGCCAGGCGGGCGGCGTTCATCATGGCGAACATGGCGTTGAGGCCGCGGCCGGGCTCGCCGACCAGTTCGGCCTCCGCGCCCTCGAACAGCATGATGCAGGTGGGGGAGGCATGGATGCCGAGCTTGCGCTCGATGCCCCCGCAGCGGAGCGCGTTGCGGCTGCCATCCGGGCGAATGCGCTGGGCCGCGAACAGGCTGATCCCGCGGCTGCCGTCCGGCGCGCCGGGCAGGCGCGCGAGCACGAGATGCAGCACATTCTCCGTCAGGTCGTGCTCGCCCCAGGTGATGAAGATCTTCTGGCCATGCAGGGCATAGCGGCCATCCGGCAGGGCCTCCGCGCGGGTCCTGAGCGCGCCGAGGTCGCTGCCGGCCTGGGATTCGGTCAGGCACATGGTGCCCGCCCATGCCCCGGTGACGAGGTGCGGCAGCCAGCGCGCCTGCTGCCCCGCCGTGCCATAGGCGGCGAGCAGGTCCACCGCGCCGGCGGTCAGCACGGGGCCGAGGAAGAACGCCATGTCGGCGGCGGAGACGAGTTCCAGCACCGCCGCCCAGATCGCATGCGGCAACGCCTGGCCGCCATGCTCGGCGGGGGCGGAGACGCCCTGCCAGCCGCTGTCGATCCAGTCCTTCATCAACTGCCGGTAATGCGGCGGCAGGGTGACGGTGCCATTGGCATAGCTCGCACCATGGCGGTCAGCCTCCTGCCAGCCGGGGGCGACCTTCTCGCGAGCGAAGCGGGCGGCTTCCTCGATCAGGGCGGCGATGTCCTCAGCGCTAAGCGGCGCCCCGGCCGCCTCCGTCAGGGCGGGCAGGCCGATCACGGCGTTCAAGCCGAGCACCAGGTCATCGGCAGCGGTCGGAAGCGTCATGCGGACAGTCCCTCCGGAAGATCGGCGAAAAGGCCCGAGGGCGGCGGCGCGGTGCCGGCCGCCCAGCCCGGCAGCGCGGCGGCCAGGGCGGGGTCGGCCATCGCGCGCGCCAGCGCCAGGCCCAGAAGCGCACCGAACTTGAACCCATGGCCGGAAAATCCGGACATGACGAAAGCGCGCGGGCCGAGCGCCTCCATCACGAATTGCTCGCCCGGCTCCACATCGTAGTAGCACGCGGCGGCGGAGATCACGCGGTAACGATCGAGGCCAATGATGCGATGGCGGGCGAAGGCGATGATCTCCTCCGCCTCCGCGGCCGTTGCTTCCCGCGGGGCGTCGGGATCGCCCGTGGGGGCAAAGCGGTGGTCGCCGATCTTCAGCGGCGTGCCCGCCACCGGGGGTACGGCATAGAAACCGCCATTCTCCGCGAGGTCGAGCAGCATCGGCGCCTTCGCCCAGGCCGCCGCATGCTCGGCGGGCGGCTCAAGCCGGACGATGATCTGGCGCGTTGGGCGCACGCGGGGGGCGAGGCTGGGCAGCAGGCGCGGCGCCCAGGGGCCGGCGGCGATCACGAGTTGGTCGGCCTCCAGCACCTGGCCATCGGCCAGCGTCACCGCGCCGCGCGCCGGATCGACCGCGACGGCCTGGCCAGCCAGGATCGGCACGCCGCGCGCGGCCAGCAGCCGGGCCAGCAATTCGACGATGCGCCGCGCCAGCAGCACGCCGCCGGAATGCAGGAAGAAGGCGTCCTTGATCCCGAAGGCGACGAGGAACGGCCAGCGGGCGCCGACCGTCGCGGCGTCGAGGTCGGTCAGCGCATGGCCATCGGTCCGGAGCGCGGAGCGGCTATCCGCCAGCCAGCCGCCGGGGGTGCCGGCCAGGGCGAGGACCCCGGTGCGGATATAGGGGCGTTCCCCACCTTCCGCGAACAGCAGGTCCCAGGCGGCGAAGGCGGGGTCGATCATCCGCATGTAGCCATCGGCGGCGCCATAGGCGTGGCGGATCAGCCGGTGGTCATCCACCGAACTGCCGCGCGGATTGGGCACCGCATCCTGTTCGACGACCCGAACCGACCAGCCCGCGCGCGAAAGCGCCCAGGCGGCCGAGAGGCCCATGATACCACCACCGAGGACAAGCGCAGTTTGCATCGGCTTATTGTCACCCGCCAGCGCCCCTTTGGGGAGGGGGGTCAGGCGAGGTGCAGCGTCAACGCCGCCGAAAGCGTCTCCCCGGGCGCCAGAAGATGCATCGGGCCATGCGCCGCATTGCCCGGGCGGTTCGCCGCATCCGGCGCATGCGTCACCGGTTCCACGCAGAGCACGCCGCCGCCGGTCGGCGCGAAGACCTGCAGATTGCCCGCCCAGGCGCCCGCCGCCCGCAGGGCGAAGCGCGTACCATCCGGCCAGGTGATGGCCGCCTGGCCATCCCAGCCCGCGAAATGCGTATCATGCCCATCCAGCACCGCGCCGGCGCCATACAGCCCCGGGCCAGGCCGGGGGTCATCGGCGATGTTCAGGGCGTCCCGCCCGAAGACGGTGCTGGCGGCGAAGCACAGATGCGTGCCCTCGGGCCTGGCGAACCAGGGATGCCAGCCGAACCCCATCGGCACCGGGGCATCGCCGGTATTCTCCAGGGTGACGGCCAGCGAAACTCCCGCTTCGGTCAGGGAAACCATCATCCGCGCCGCGCAATGGAAGGGCGCAAGGCTCGCCGAGACGGCAAAGGTGGCGGCGGCATCGTCCTGCGCTTCCACGCGCCAGGCCTGGTCGCGCAGGAAGCCATGCAGGGCGTTGCCTCCCTTGGGTCCCTCATGGGGGCGGTTGATCGGCATGCGGTATTCCACGCCCCCCACCGCGATGCGCCCGCCCTGCAGGCGATTGGTCCAGGGCGCCATCAGGAAGGCGCCATGGAAGCCCGCATTCGGGTCCGCCCCCTCCGGGATCGGTGCCAGGACGTCCCGCCCCTGCCAGGTCAGGGACTGGAAGGCCGCCCCCCGCTCCGGCAGCAGCGCCGCCGCCCAGCCCCCGGCGCCGAGCCGTATCATTCCAGGTCGAACTGGTCGCGCGGGGAAAAGCCGCCCTGGCGCGTATACCCATCCGAGGTAAAGCCGCCGCCCTGGTAGCGTTCCTCCACCGGGTCGTCGGAGACGATGTGCCCGACCTCCGCGCGGAAGGCCTCGGCGCTGTCCTCCGGCTCCCAGCCCAGGCGGGCGCGGTGATCCTCCCCCCAGAAGGTCTGCGGGTTCTTGGAGGCACCCCAGATCACGGCATGGCCGGTCTTCGGCGCCTCGATGCAGCGCGTGATCAGGCGCGCCAGGTCCGCATAGCTCAGCCAGGTCGCCAACATCCGCGCATTGATCGGCTTCGGGAAGCTGGAGCCGATGCGGATATTGACGTTCTCCACGCCATGCTTGTCCCAGTACAACCGGCCCATCAATTCACCATAGGCCTTGGACAGGCCATAGAAGCCGTCAGGCCGGAAGGCGCAGTCGAGGTCGAGGCGCGCCTCATTGCCCTGCGGGCGGTTGTGGAAGCCGATGGCGTGGTTCGAGCTCGCGAAAACCACCCGCGCCCCCTCTCGCCGCGCCGCTTCATAGATATGATGCAGGCCGCGCAGATTGGGGCCGAGGATCGTCTCGAAGGGCTGCTCGTTCGCGATGCCGCCAAAATGCAGGATGGTGCCGCAGCCTTCCGCGAGGCGGAGGATGGGCAGCGCCTCCCCGATATCGGCGCGGCGGAAGGTGCAGCCAGGCGGCAGCGGGTCCGGGAAAGGGGCGATATCCGTCAGGCGCAGCGTATAGCCGGCGGCGGCCAGCGCCTTCGCCAGCATGCGGCCGAGATTGCCGGCAGCGCCGGTCAGCAGGATCGGCTTGGTCATGGAAGGTTCCTCAGTCAGCGAAGCGATGCACGGGCGCGCCCCGGCCGAGGCCCTCGGCACGGAACAGCCCGCCGAGCGTGGGATGGGCGACCAGCGTCGCCGCATCCTTGCCGCGCCGCAGGCTGGTGACAAACACCGTCGAGAGGTCCGGCCCCGCGAAGCAGGGCATGGTGGGCGCGGGCACGGGAAAGGCGAAGTGGCGCAGGATCTCCCCCGCGGCGGAGATCACGTTGATGCGGCCAGCGGAGACACCGGCAGACCAGTAA
>CANJXD010000170.1 GCA_947478535.1 Acetobacteraceae bacterium | reverse complement strand
GGGGATCAGGTCCGCGTAGCGGATCAGGCGTCGGTCGAGCATCAGGGGCCTTCCGGGTTGAGGCGCTTCGTCGTCGTCGCGTCGAACAGGTGCTGATCGGCGCATGCATCAGCGTGTGGCCATCGGGGGCGGAGCGGATGACCTGGCGCGCGCCGATCTCCCCGGTCGCACCCGGACGGTTCTCCACCGCGAAGGGGCGGCCGAGCGCCTGCTGCATGTTCTGCGCGGTCAGGCGCCCGATGATGTCGGAAGGCCCACCCGGCGCGAAGGGCACCACGATCGTCACCGGCCGGGACGGCCAGGCGCCCTGCGCGCGCGCCAGCCCTGGCAGGGCGAGCATGCTGCCCGCCCCGATCAACGTCCTGCGTTTCATTGTTCGTTGTCCTCCCTGGTGTGGTCTCAGCGGCCGCGTTGGGCGCGCCAGACCTTGAATTCCTCGATACTCGCCGGGTTCGTCGCGGGATAGAGTCCGACCAGGCTGCGCCCTTCCGCGACCTTCTCGGCTGCGAAATCCTCATAGGCCGTCATCTCCGTCGCCTCGGCCGCGATCTCCTCGGCCAGATGTGCGGGGATGACGATGACGCCATCGGCATCGCCCAGGATGATATCGCCGGGAAACACCGGCGCATCGCCGCAGCCGATCGGCACGTCGATATCGATGGCGTGATTCAGTGTCAGGTTCGTCGGCGCGGAAGGGCGCGTGTGATAGGCGGGAATGCCGAGGCCGGCGATCTCCACGCTGTCGCGGAAGCCGCCATCGGTGACCACGCCTGCCACGCCGCGCGCCTTCAGCCGGCCCACCAGGATCGCGCCGGCGGAGGCCGCGCGCGCATCCCTGCGGCTGTCGAAAACCAGCACCTTGCCGGCCGGGCAATGCTCGATCGCCTTGCGCTGCGGGTGGTTCGGGTCCTTGAACACCTCGAGCGTGTTCAGATCCTCCCGCGCCGGGATGTAGCGGACCGTCACTGCCTCCCCCACCATGCTGTCCTTCACGGGGTGCAGCGGCAGCGCGCCCTGGATCATCTGGCCGCGGAAGCCGCGCTTGAACAGGGCGGTGGCGACGGTCGCGGTGCTGACCTTGCGGAGCTTGTCGCGGGTCGCGTCGGAAAGGGACATGGCGGGTGTTTCCTCAGGATTTTTCAGACGACAGAAGCGCTGGCGCCGCTCTACAGCGGATCGAGCGCGGGCTGGCCGGACAGGACAGCGGCGATATTGTCCAGCGCGCAGAAGCCCATGGCGTTGCGCGTTTCCACCGTGGCGCTGGCGACATGCGGCGTCAGGAACACATTCGGCAGGTCGCGGAAGCGGAGATCGTAGTCCGGCTCCCGCCGGAACACGTCGAGCCCGGCGGCGAATAGCTGCCCATTGCCGAGCGCCTCCACCAGCGCATCTTCATCCACCAGCGAACCGCGCGCGGTATTCACGAAGACGGCGCCCTGAGGCAGCAGCGCGAACATCTCCCGCGTCATCAGCGTGCCGCCACCGCCGGGCAGGTTCAGCGACAGCACCTGGCATTGCGGCAGCATCGCGCGGGGGTCGGCGACGTAGGTCGCGCCGGCTTCCAGCGCCGGGTCAAGCCGCGTGCGGTTGTGATACAGCACCCGCATCCCGAAGGCCTGCGCACGCCGCGCCACGGCCCGGCCGATGCGCCCCATGCCGATGATGCCAAGCGTCCGCCCGCCGATCTTCAGCCCCAGCATATCCGGGAAGCCCACGGATTGCCGCCAGCCCTCACGCATGATGGTGGCGTATTCCGTGCCACGCCGGCAGGCGCCGAGCAGCAGGAACAGCGCGAGGTCGGCGGTGCACTCCGTCAGCGCATCCGCCGCATTCGTCACGACGATGCCGCGCGCCTTCACCGCCGCGACATCCATGTGGTCCGTCCCCGCCGTGGGGTTGGCGATGATGCGGACCGAGGCCGGCAGCAGGGCCGCATTCGCCGCCGTGATCCGCACCAGCGTGCCGGTCAGCACACCCTCGATGGCGTGTTCGGCGCAGAGACGGATCACCGCCTCCGCATCCAGATCCTGCTGGGGGACCAGGGCCTCGAACTGCGCCGCCGCGCGCGCGGCGACGGCTTCAGGCACGCGCCGCGCGACCAGGATGCGATGCTTCAAGGCGGTTCCTCCGGGGCTCAACGGGACGCGCCCGCGTTCTGGGGCGGCAATCTGATATGGCAGATTGTCAGCGTCAACGCGGGGCGAGGATAGGATGCGGGCGGGGTGGGGGTGGGCTAAAAAACCCATGGGTATCCGGCCGAACCAGACAGTTGACTTTCCCTTGTCCCGGCCGAACCATGCCTCCCGCTTCGGGACCGGAGCAGGGTTCGGGGGGAGGAAGCATGCGCATCTGGTACCAGAGCGCGGTCGAGATGACCGGCGCCAGCCCCTATCGCGAAGCCCTGGAACGCCATGCGGCCCGGGTCGCGGACCCCGGCACGCAGGTCGATATCCGCGGTGTCGATCCCGGCACCTGGGCCGGGCAGCAGCCGTCCCAGTTGTTCGGCTGCCCCGCCATCTTCCTCGCCGCCCTCGGCCCCGCTTTGCTCCGAAACGCCGTGCGGGCGGAGCGCGAGGGCTATGACGCCTTCATCATCGGCACCTACATCGAGCCGTTCCTGCGCGAACTCCGCGCCGCCGTCGACATCCCCGTCATCTCCTCGCTGGAGGCGACGCTGCTGGTGGGGTGTTCCACCGCCCACACCATCAGCCTGGTGACGCTGAACCAGCCGCTGCTGTGGTCCCTGACGATGAGCCTGGAGCGTCATCGCCTCGGCGCCCGCATCGGCCAGATCCTGTCGATGGAGCCCGAATTGAATGAGCGGGAGATCATCGGCCTGCTGGCCGACCCCGACGCCTATCTCGAACGCTTCGTCGCCACGGCGCGCCGCGCCATCGCCGGCCATGCCGACGCGATCATCCCCGCCGAGGGCATCCTGGCGGAAATTGTCACCGCCGGCGGCATCACGGACATCGATGGCGCCATGGTGCTGGATGGCATCGGCATCCCGATCGCGCAGGCGGAGATGATGGTGAAGCTGCGCCAGCGCACCGGGCTCGGCGTCGGCCGCCGCTGGCACCATGCGAAACCGCCGAAGGAGACGATCGATCTTTTCGTCTCCCGTCTCGGCTGAGGGAAGGAAAACCCATGCCCCGGGGCTATGTCAGCACCGCGCTCGGCCAGGTGCATTACTGCCGCGAGGGAAGCGGGAAACCGCTGCTGCTGCTCGGCTCCTCCGGCCGGTCATCGCGCATGTATGTCCCCCTCGCGAGCCTGCTGGCGCCGGGGCGGGACGTGATCGCGCCGGACACACCAGGCTTCGGCATGTCGGACCCGCTGCCGGCGGGCGCCAGCATCGAGGCGATCGCGGGCTGCTTCATCACGCTGCTGGATGCGCTGGGGATCGAGCGCTGTGACATCTACGGCCTGCACACCGGCAACAAGATCGCCACCGCCATGGCCGTGCGCTGGCCGGACCGCGTCGGCCGCATCATCCTGGCCGGGCAGAGCCACAGCCTGATCCCGGACCGGGAAAAGCGGAACGCCACCATCCTCGACATCGTGAAGGACTACGTCACGCCGAAATCGGGGGAGGTCGCGGCGCTGGTGGATTGGTCCGCCGCCTGGCAGCGGATGACCGCCATCTGGTGGGACCGCGCCCTGGTCGCCGAAGGCGCCTCCCCCGCCATGCGGGACGCGGCGCGGCTGCTGGCGCTGGATGAACTGCAATGCGGCGGCACGGCGGGGCTGTATCGGGCGAACTTCGCCTATGACCTCGGTGCCGAATACCGGCTGATCCGCGCGCCCACGCTGGTGCTGGAAATCGCCACACCGGAGGAAGACCGCACCATCGGCCGCCAGGGCCCCGCCGTGCAGGCGCTGATCCCCGGCGCGGCGCTGGACACGCTGCACGAACCCGAAGGCCACACGCTGACCCTGGAAAACCGCGCCGCCGACCTGCGGGATATCATCCTGCGCTGGACCAGCGTGTAGTCTGCCCACAACGCGATGGGGCGACGATGAGTGCGAAGGTGACACCGGCGGTGAAGGCGGCAGAAGCGGCGGGGCTGCGCTTCCGGCTGCTCGAATACGACTACGACCCGGATGCGGCGCAGGTCGGCCTGCAGGCCGCGGCCGCCATGGGTCTGGCCCCGGCCTCGGTCTTCAAGACGCTGGTGGCGGAGATCGACGGCAAGGACCTGGTCTGCGCCGCCATCCCCTCCGACGCCCGGCTCGGGCTGAAGGCACTGGCCGCGGCGGCGGGGGGCAAGCGGGCGGAACTCGCCGCACCGGCCAAGGCGGAAAAGGCGACGGGCTATGTCGTCGGCGGTATCAGCCCTTTCGGCCAGCGCCGCCGCCTGCGCTGCTTCATCGATGACAGCGCGCTAAGCCTCCCGGAGGTGGTGGTGAATGGCGGTCGCCGCGGCCTGCAGATCGCCGCCGCGCCGGCCGAGTTGGTTGCGGCGCTCGGCGCCACGGTGCTGCCGCTGCGCGCCCCCTGATCGGCGCCGCATGGCAGCAGAGCGCAACCGCCGGATGGCGAGGCGCCAGGCAACCCCGCTAAGCCCCCTGCCATGCGCGGCCCGATGACCACCCGCCAATGGGGATTGCTGCTTGCCCTCTCGATCCTCTGGGGCGGGTCCTTCTTCTTCATGGCGGTGGCGCTGCGGGGCTTTCCGCCGCTGACCATCGTGCTGGCCCGCATGTCGCTCGCCGGCATCGCCCTCGCCATCACCTGCGTCGCGCTTGGCCATAGGCCACCGGCGACGCGGCAGGCCTGGATCGCCTGTGTGGGGATGGGGGTGCTGAACAGTGCCATCCCCTTCTCGCTGGTCGTCACGGCGCAGCAATTCATCCCCTCCGGCCTCGCCGCCGTGGTGAACGCCGCGACGCCCGTCTTCGCCGTGCTCTGCGCGCATTTCCTGGCGAGGGACGAAAGGCTGACGGCACCACGCCTGGTGGGCACGCTGACTGGCCTTGCCGGCGTGCTGGTGCTGGCCGGCCCGGCGGCGCTCACATCGGGGCATGCGCAGGAACTGCTGGGCATCCTGCTCGCGCTAGGGGCCTGCCTGTCCTACGGCGTGTCGGGCGTCTGGGCGCGGCGGCTGAAGACAACGGGCCTGCCGCCGCTGACCATCGCCGCCACCCAATGCAGCGCCGCCGCGCTGGTGCTGCTGCCGCTGGTGGTGGCGTTCGACCAGCCCTGGGCGCTGCCTGTGCCGGATGGCGTCGTGCTCGGCGCCGTGCTGGGCCTCGGGCTGCTCTCGACCGGCCTCGGCTATGTGCTGTTCTTCACCCTGATCGCAGGCGCCGGGGCGACGAATGCCATGCTGGTGACGCTGCTGGTGCCGGTCACCGCCGTGCTGCTTGGCACGTTGGTACTGGGGGAGGTCCTGGCGCCGCGGCACCTCGGCGGCATGGCGGTGATCGCGGCGGGGCTGCTGATCCTCGATGGCCGGCTGCTGCGGCGCTTCAGGGCCAGGTGAAGCCCCGCGCGAGCGCCTGCTGCGCCGGCGTCTCCGCGGCATGGGGCAGGTAGTGGGCGCGGACATAGTCCAGCGCATCCCCCTCCACCCCCGCCGCCCGGGCGAGGCAGGCCAGGAACAGCCCGGTGCGCCCGATGCCTGCCTTGCAGCCGACATGCATCGGCCGCCCCGGATGCGCCGCAAGCTGCGCCAGCGCCCCGCCCACAGCCGCGCGCAACGCGGCGGGGTCGGGCAGGCCGAAATCTGGCGTCGGCAGGGTGATATCCGCCAGCCAGGCTTTCTCGGCCTGCATCTCCAGGCAGACGCCGAAGGCGCCATCCGGGATCGCGTCGAAGGGGCCGCCGGTGATCGTCACCGCCCGCCCCGCCACCAACAGCGGCAATATCCCCCGCACCCGCATGCCAGGCCCCCGTGCTGCGCGTCCTCCCTGCCCAGGACAGCCGGGACGCGCAAGAGGCTCAGGGTTGCGGGGGCAGGCTCCGCAGATAGGCGACGATGTCGGAGGCCTCCCGCGGCGTCATGTTTTGGTAGGCCCAGAAGGCCATGGGCGGCGCCAGGGGCCGGCCGGACTGGGACACGCCGGTGGTGATGGCGCGGATAATCTCCGCATCCGTCCAGCCGCCGATGCCATTCGCATGCGGGGTGATGTTGCGCGCCACGCTCACCCCCCAGGGCCCGCGGAACTCCATCCCGCCGGCGCCGGTGCGGCTGAAATCATTCCGCCCATTGACCATCGGCGTGTGGCATTCCGTGCAATGCGCCACCGCATTGGCCAGGTAGGCGCCGCGCGCGATCGGGTTGTCGGCGGGTTCAGGCACGCTGGCGATGGGCGGGCCGTAGGCCGGCGGCAGCGGGATGCGGTAGACGCTCGCCTCCACCGCGTTCCGCACCGGCGGCACCGTCCGCAGATAGGCGACAATGGCCGAGAGATCGCGGTCCGACAGGCCACGATACAGTCCGATCGGCATGGGCGGGCCGATGATCCGGCCATCGGGGCGGATGCCTTCCCGGATCGCCCGGGCGATCTGCGCATCCGTCCAGCGGCCGAGGCCGGTTTCCGGATCGGAGGTCAGGTTCGAGGCGACAGCGCGGAAGGGCGGCTCATCGAACACATTGCCGCCGGCGAGAAACCGCCCGGCGATCGGCCCCTGCGGTCCCATCGGCGTGTGGCAATTGCCGCAGGCGCCGGTGACTTCCACCAGGTGCTTGCCCCGCGCCAGCAGTGCGGCGTCCGGGGCCTGGGTTTGGGCCTTGGCCGGCACGGCCAGACAAAACGCCGCGAGAGCGGCACCGATCAGTCTCAGCATGGATCACTCTCCCCAACTCGCGGGGAAAGGCTGCCTCAGAGGGAAGCTGGTCGCAACGGGGCGGTTTCAGGAAACCGCCGCATTTCAACCAATGTTGTTGATCGGTATGGGCGCCGGCTCCGGCACCTGTTCGATCATCGATTCCGCTTCGGCCTTCAGGAGCAGATAGGACCGGACCGAAAACGGCAGCATGCCGAGATAGATGAGCCCGCCCGCGGCCAACGCCGCCCAGGGCTCCGCCACCAGCAGCGCGACATAAAGGCCGACGCCCAGCAGCAGCGGCAGCACCGCGCCACGCGGCACCTTGAAGTTCTTGAAAGACCAGGATGGCAGGGTGCTCACCATCAACCCCGCGACCACCACCAGCAAGGTGCCCACCACGATGGGGTGGCGGATCAGGGTCGCAGCGCCTTCCAGCCCCCATTCGCCGAAGGCCAGCGCGGCGAAAAGCGGGAACAGCGCACAACCCGCCCCGGCCGGGGCCGGAACGCCGGTGAAGAAGTTGTAGGCGTAGGCCGGCTTGGGCTTTTCCAGCCCCACATCCAGCGCCGCATTGAAGCGCGCCAGGCGCAGCGCCATGCAGACCGTGAACATCAGGCAGGGCACGAAGCCCAGCGGCCCCAGCACCTGCATCGTCCACAGATACAGCACCAGTGCAGGCGCCACGCCGAAGCTGACGAAATCCGCCAGGCTGTCGAATTCGGCGCCGAAGCGGCTCGTCGCCTTCAGCAATCGGGCAAGCCGGCCATCCAGCCCATCGATCACGGCGGCGACCACGATCAGCGCCGCCGCCGGCGCCCAGCGCCCGTCGATCGCGAAGCGAATCGCCACCAGCCCGGCGCAGAGGCCGAACATCGTCATGATGTTCGGGATCAGCCGGTTGAAGGAAAGCCCGTCAAAGCGCGGCCGCGTCCGGGGGCGGAAGCGCCGGCGGAAGCGGTGCAGCGGCTGCGTCTTGCGGGCGCCCTGGTCGCTCATCTCAGCCTGCCTGCGGACCGAGATCGGCCACCACCGTCTCGCCGCCGATCATCAGCTGGCCGACCGCCACCAGGGGCCGCACGCCTTCCGGCAGATAGACATCGGTGCGGCTGCCGAAGCGGATGATGCCGAAGCGGTCGCCGGCCGTGACCTGGTCGAGTTCCCGCACATGGCACAGGATGCGCCGGGCGATGAGGCCCGCGATCTGCACCACCGCCACATCCCGCCCATCCGGCATGCGGATCGCCAGGGCATTGCGTTCATTCTCATCGCTGGCCTTGTCGAGGCTGGCATTGAGGAATGCGCCGTGGCGATAGGCGATGCGGGTGACCACGCCGTCCACCGGCACGCGGTTCACATGCACATCCAGCACCGACAGGAAGATGCAGACCCGCCAGCGCGGCGCGTCCCCCAGCCCGAGTTCCACCGGCGGCACCGCTGGCCCGACCATGACGACGCAGCCATCGGCCGGCGCGATGACGACATTCGGCCGGGGTGGCGGCACCCGATCCGGGTCGCGGAAGAAGTAGAGGCAGAACAGCGTGAAGGCGACGCCGGGCCAGAACAGCCAATTGCCGAGGAAGAACCCCCCGACCAGGGCGACGGCGATGCCGGCATAGATGAAGGGAAGCCCTGCCGGATGCGGCTTGGCGACGACGAGTTTGATGCTGGCGATGAGGCTCATAAGCCCGCTTATGGTCTGTTCATCCTTGCCGGACAACATGTGTTGCATGGCACAGCTCTCACATGGCGCCTTCCTGGTCGCCGAAGACGGGTCGCTGACCCCCCAGCGCCCTCCCTCCATGCGCTTCGCGTGGCGAGGCCGAGGCTGCGAGGTGACCCTCGAGGACGGGACAGTCAGCATCGCCGCCCAGGCGGGGGCGGTTCCCTCCACCGCCGAAAGCCCGGCGATGCGGCCCCTGGCCTTCGCGGCCTTGCAGGACCTGCCACCCGAATTGCCGATGGGCTGGCGGCTGCGGCTGCTGCCGGATCACCGGGTGGCGCTGGAAGCCGCCCTGCCGCTGGAAGGGGAATTGCGGGCGACGGATCTGCTCCGCGCCATGGTGACCTTCGCCCTCGCGCTCGATCCCTATCTGGACCGGCTGGAATCCGCGGGCGTTGGCGCGGGCGTTGTTGCCGGGGTGGGCGTCGGGGCGGGTGCCGGGGCGGGCACCGTGAAGACCTGACCCGGGAAGATCAGGTTCGGATTGCGAATCTGATCGCGATTCGCCTCATAGATCACGGTGTAGCGGATGCCGCGGCCATAGGCCTGCCGCGCCAGGACCCAAAGGTTGTGGCCGGGCTGCACCACCACGCGGCCGGCGGGCACCGAGGCCGTGGGCAGGCTATCGCGCTGGAAAGGCAACTCGATCCGCGCGGCGACGGCGCTGTTGGTGGCCAATTGGTCGATCCGCAGCCGATGGCGGCCGACTTCCGGGGATTGCGTCGGCTGGAACTGCCAGCGACCCGCGGCATCGACGCGCGTGTCGCCCAGATACGCCTCGTTCACATAGACCCGAACCGTGGTCTCGGGGGTCGCGCTGCCGGCGAAGCGGATACCGCCGGCATCGTCGTAATCGACCTGATCGAGGCCGAGCACCTGGGCGGGCGCCGTCGCCGCACCCTGCAACACGCGCGGCGCCGCATCGATCGAAGGCAGCAGCACAACCAAAGGCTGGCTTGGCACGGCCGGCAGCCGGGCTTCCGCCTGGCGCGCCGCTTGCGCCACGCGGGCGGCCTCGGCCTGGCGGGCGATCTCGGCCTGGCGCCCAGCTTCGGCCTGGCGTGTCAGTTCGGCCTGCCGGGTGGCCTCGGCAAGGCGCGCGGCTTCCGCCTGCCGGGCGAGATCGGCCTGCCGGGCTGCTTCCAACCGGGCGGCTTCCTCGGCAAGGCGGGCATCCCGCTCCGCCCGTGCTTCCGCGGCCGCCCGTGCTTCCGCTTCTGCACGCGCCTGGACTTGAGAGGCCTGGGCAATCTGCGCGGCAACAGCGGCGCGGGCTTCTGCCTCGGCACGGGCAGCGGCCTCGGCGCGGGCCTGCGATTCCGCGCGGGCCTGGGCCTCCGCCGCCTGGGCGAGCACCATGCGGTCCTGGGCGGCGCGGGCCTCCGCCTCGGCGCGCTGGGTGGCTTCGCGCGCGGTGTCCAGCTCCCTTTGCAGGGCGATGGCGCGGGCCTCCGCCTCGGCGCGCAACGCGGCTTCGGCACGGGCAGCGGCCTCGGCGCGGGCGGTCTCAACGGCGGCATCCGGGCGCGGCGCCTCGGCCACGGCCATCGGCGCGGGGTCCGGCACAACGACGACGACGACGTCCGGGCCAGTGATTTCTTCGCCCCCGCTGCGCGCGCGAAGCGTGAACTGGCGCGTACCCGGGCCCAACGGATCGGTCGGCAGGATCACCCATTCGCCGCGCGCATCGGCGCGGGCGCGGCCGATTTCCCGGCCATCCTCCAAAAGCGAGACCTCGGCCCCCGGCGCGGCGCGGCCGGCGACGACCACGGTGCCGCGGGCGCCGACGCGAGCAACGTCGAAACGCGGCGGTTCCGGCTGCGGCACAGCCAGGGGTGGGGTGATGCCGGGTGCGGGAGC
>CANJXD010000169.1 GCA_947478535.1 Acetobacteraceae bacterium | reverse complement strand
GCTGATGGGTGTTGTCCAGCACGATGGCGCGCTGCGCGCGACGGTGCGGACCCCGCGCGGCACCAGGACATTCGATGTCGATACCGTGTTGATGGGCTACGGCTTCAGCCCGGCGAATGAGGTGCTGCGCGCCCTCGGCGCCGCGCATGACCACGATGCGGCTCGCGGCCATCTGGTCACGCGGCGCGACGCGGATGGGATGACATCCGTCGATGGCGTCTATGCCGTGGGCGACTGCGCCGGGCTGGGCGGCGCGCCCGCCGCGCGGGAGGACGGCATCATCGCCGCCTGCGCCGTGGCGCGCCGGCTCGGGCGCACGCCGCCCGCCGATCTGCTGGACGCGGCGCGCCGGCGGCTGGCCCGCCACCGCCGCTTCCAGGCGGCCCTCTGGCGGCTTTTCGCAGCGCCGAGACCCGGCATTGCCCTGGCCGACGACACCACGCTGATCTGCCGCTGCGAGGAAGTGACCAAGGGCGAGATCGCGGCGGTGCTGGCCGATGGCGCACCCTCGATCGGGGAGGTGAAGCGCCGCACCCGTTGCGGCATGGGGCGCTGCCAGGGGCGGTATTGCGCGCCGGTGCTCGCGGCATGGCTGGCCGAGACCCAGGGCAGGCCGCTGGACGGCATGGCGATGTTCGCACCGCAGGCGCCGATCAAGCCCATCGCCATCGCCGATATCGTCGCCCGATGATTCCCGCCGAAATCGACATCGCGGTGATTGGCGGCGGCATCGTGGGGATGTGCGCGGCCCTCGACCTCGCGGCCGAGGGCCAGGGCGTGCTGGTGCTGGATGATGGCCGCCACAGCGGCACCACGGCCAATGCCGGAAGCCTGCATGTGCAGATGCAAAGCCGGTTCCTGCGCCTCTATCCCGACCAGGTGCCGGGGCTGGAGGCATCGTTGCCGCTGTATGTCGCGGCGGCGCGGCTCTGGGCGCAGATGGCGGTGGATCTCGGCACGGATTTCGAGCTGCGCGCCAGCGGCGGGCTGATGGTGGCCGAGGATGCGGCCGCACTCGGCTTCCTCGCCGCCAAATGCGCGCGGGAAGCGGCGCTGGGCTTGCGCGTGCATATGCTGGACCGGGCGGAGCTGGCGCGCATCGCGCCCTATCTCGGCCCGGCGGTGATCGGCGCGGAGCTCTGCGAGGATGAGGGCAAGCTGAACCCGTTGCTGGCGAACCAGGCGGTGCGGCGTGCGGCGCTGGCCCACGGCGTTCTGCATGCGGCGGAGACGCCAGTGACGATGCTGGCGCCTTCGGGCGCGGGCTGGCGGCTGGAAACACCGCGCGGCGCGGTGCGGGCGGGGCGCGTGCTGCTGGCCGCCGGTGCCGGCACCGGAGCGCTGGCGGCGATGGTCGGCCTGCGCGTGCCGACGGTGGCCGAACCACTGCACATGAATGTGACGGAGGCGACGGCGCCGCTGATCGGGCATCTCGTGCAGCACGCCGAGCGCATGATCACGATGAAGCAACTCGCCGCCGGCCAGGTGGTGATCGGGGGCGGGTGGCCGGCGCGGCTGGCCGGGGGCTCCGGGCAGCCGCAGGTGGAAGCCACCAGCCTGTTCGGCAATCTCGGCCTGGCGCAGCATCTGGTGCCGCGCGTCGGCCGGCTGCGGCTGATCCGCAGCTGGGCCGGGGTGAACACCACGGCCGATGGCCAGTGCATCCTGGGACCGGCGCCGGGGCGGGATAACCTGTTCTTCGCGGTCCCTGGCGATGCTGGCTACACCCTCGGCCCGCTGGTCGGGCGGATGGCGGCGGCGGCGATGCTGGGGCGGGAGCCTGGTTTCGACCTCGCGCGCTTCAGTGCCGCCCGGTTTGCCCAACCTCAGTCGAGCGCCGCCTGAATCCGCGCCGCCGCGTCCAGCATTTCCGGCAGGAAGCGGATGCGCAGATCCTCCACCGGCACACGGCTGCTCGGGCCGCAGATGTTGATCGCGCCCAGCGTCACGCCATCCCGCCCGCGCAGCGGCACGGACAGCGACCGCAGGCCGAGTTCCAACTCCTCATCCACCTCGGCCCAGCCCTGCTGGCGCGCCTGCCGTACCTTGTCCCGCAATTCGGCCTTGCCGGTGATGGTGCGTGGCGTGCGGGCGACAGGCTTGCTGTCCTCCAGCACCCGATCCGAGGCATCCGGCGACAGCCCGGCCAGCAGCACGCGCCCGACCGAGGTGCAATAAGCCGGCGTCCTGCTGCCGACGCGCAGATCGACATTCACCAGATGGCGAGAGGATGGGATGTGCAGGAGGTAGAGCACCTCCGCCCCCTCCAGCACGGCGCCGTAGCAGCTTTCACCGAGCTTGTCGGACACCACCGCAAGGATCGGGCGGGCGACGTCCCAGAGGCTGGCGGCAGCCAGGATGGATTGGCCGAGTTCCAGCACCTTCGGCGTCAGCGCGAAGCGCTTGCCATCGGTCGAGGCGTAGCCCGCCTGCACCAGTGTCAGCAGGAAGCGGCGGGCACTGGCACGCGACAGCCCCGCCACCTCCGCCACTTCACTGAGCGTCATGCGGGGGCGAGTGCGGTCGAAGGATTTGAGCACATCCAGCATACGCAGCACGGACTGCACGATTTCCCGCTCGCCCTCGCGCGGACCGTTGTGGATTTCAGCGTGCTGGTCCATGCGGGTTCCGGGCCAAAAGTTCGTTCTGCGAACATCGTAGCGGAAACTTGCCCGCTTGGCGAATAACGCCTTGTTCGCCCCGGGGTCCTGTTGTTCACTCTGCGGCGTTGTGTTCGCACAGCAGTGTTGCCGCTGGCAACGACACCCCGGGGAGAGCAGCGTATGACAGACCGCAGCCGCAATAATCTGACCCGCCGTACGCTGGGCGGCCTGGCACTCGCAGCCGCGGCGCCGATCGCGGCACAAGGCCCGGCCCAGGCGCAGGCGCCGGTGACCCTGCGCTGGTGGTCGCCGCAGACCGCCCCGGCGCAGCGGGAAGCCTACAACTTCCAGATCCGCACCTTCGAGGAAGCCAATCCCGGCGTGCGCGTGGTGTTCGAGGCGACGAGCGACGAAGGCTACCCCGCGCAGATGGCGGCCGCCTTCGCCTCCGGCCAGGTGCCCTCGGTGGTGACGCACCTGCCGTCCTTCGCGGTCGCGTCGTATTGGGCGAACAACCTGCTGGAGCCCTTCAACGATGTGATCCAGGCGATCGGCGCGGACAACTACTACCCCGGCGCCAACCGCATCTATGAGATCACGCCCGGCCAATATGCCGGCACCGGGATCGGTAATTCCGCCGCCAACATGATGTGGCTGCGCCGTGACCTGATGGAGCGCGCGAACATCGCGGCGGTCCCGCGCACCTGGGACCAGCTGCGCGATGCCTGCCGCCGCATGCAGGGCGGCGGCGTGTTCGGTGCCCCCCTGCCCTTCGCCCGCAATTCGATGACCAGCCTGATCTTCGTCTGCTTCGTGCATGGCGCCGGCGGGCAGATCTTCACGCCCGACCTGAAGGTTGACGTCGAGACGGACGCCTTCCGCAACGCGCTGGAAGTCTACACGTCCATGCGGGAACACTGCCCGCCGGGTGCCACCGCCTATTCCTGGGGCGATAGCCTGACCGCCTTCGTCGCCGGTGCGACGGCCACCGGCATCTATGCCGGCCGTGTGCTGGCGAATGTGGCGGCGCAGAACCCGCGCATCGCGCCCACCGTCAGCTGCCACAACTACCCCACGATCTCGGCGCAGGTCCCGCACTGGACCTTCAACGACTTCCCCTCGGTGATGATCCCGAAGGTCGCGCCGAACATCCCGCTGGCCAAGCGCTTCGCCGCCCATCTGTTCCGCGCCGATGGCTATATCCGCCAGTTGCATGCCGCGCCCGGCCATGTGCTGCCGGTGCTGAAGACCATCTCCGGCATGGCGGAATACCAGGCCAACCCGCTGATCCAGTCCAACCGCGCCGCGGTCGACCTGATGAGCGAAAGCGCCGCGGCCGGCCACAACCTCGGCTGGGAAAGCACGGCGCATCAGGCGAACACCAAGGCGGGCCAGATCATCGCGAGCCATGTGCTGGCCGAGGCGGTGCAGCGCTTCGTCATCAACAACGAGCCGATCGGGCAGGTCGTGTCCACCACGGCGCAGCGGCTTGAACAGCTGATGCGGGCCTGAGTGTCGGCGAAGCACGCGGTCGAGCGGGTCAATCCGCTCGACCGTAAGGACGCTTTGCTGGGCGTCATGCTGATCGCACCGACGGTGCTGATCTTCTGCGCGGTGATCGTCTATCCGCTGGTCTCGGCGCTGTATCTCAGCCTGTTCCGCATCTTCACCCCCACGCTGCAGGGCAACTTCATCGGGTTTGCGAATTATGCCGAACTGGCGGCATCGCCGGAGTTCTGGCGATCGCTGCTGAACACCGCGGTCTGGACGGTGCTGACGCTCACCTTGCAGATCGTGTTCGGCGTCGCCGCGGCGCTGATGCTCAACCAGGCCATGGTGATGCGCAGCCTGGCGCGCAGCCTGATCCTGTTTCCCTATTTCGTGTCCACCGTGGTCGCGGTGCTGGTCTGGCGCTGGCTGTTCAACGATCTCTATGGAATCCTGAACCACCTGGCCATGTGGACCGGGCTGCTGTCGATACCGCTGGATTGGCTGGGCAGCATGCCGAATGCCATGGTCAGCATCGTGCTGGTCGGCGCGTGGAAGTATTTTCCCTTCGTCGTCATCGCCGTCCTGGCACGGCTGCAGACTATTCCCGAAGCCTTGTATGAGGCGGCCCGCATCGACGGCGCCGGCGCCTGGAGCCGGTTCACGGACGTGACCCTGCCGCAGTTGAAGGACGTCCTGATGGTGGTGATCCTGCTGCGCGCCATATGGGACTTCAAGGAATTCGACCTGATCTACCTGTTGACCGGCGGTGGCCCGGTGATCGCCACCCAGACGCTGCCCCTGATGGTCTACAAGGAAGCCTTCGGCCTGAACGACATGGGCCGCGCGAGCGCCGTGGCGGTTGCGATGATGCTGGTGATGCTGTCCTTCATGCTGCTGTATCTGCGCCTGTCTCGTGACGGAGAGCGCAAGTGAAGCGCGGCATCGCGGGGCGCATCGCCTTCAACCTGCTGGCCTGGGCCGTCGTCTTCATCGTCGCCTTCCCGCTGGTGTGGATGGTCATCACCTCGGTCAAGCCGCAATTCGAGCTGTTCCGCATCCCGCCGACCTTCTGGCCGGAAAGCGTCACCTTCGAACACTACATCCGGCTGCTGACCGAAACACCGTTCCTGCTCTACATGCGCAACTCGCTGGTGCTGTCGACAGCGACGACGGTGCTGGTGGTCGCCGTCGCGACACTCGGTGCGCACAGCCTGGTGCGCTTCCGCTATCGGGGGCGAGAGGCCCTGGCGCGGCTGGTGCTGTTCACCTACCTGCTGCCCTCGGTCGTGCTGCTGTTGCCGCTGTATCTGATGATGGTCTGGCTGGGCGTCGCCAATTCGCTGCTGAGCCTGGTCATCGCCTACACCACCTTCGCCCTGCCCTACGCGCTGTGGCTGCTGCGCAGCTTCATGCAGGGCATCCCCGACGACCTGGAGGCCGCCGCCCTGGTCGATGGCGCGACCCGGATGGAGGCGTTCTTCGACGTCATCCTGCCGCAGGCGCTGCCCGGCATCATCTCCACCAGCCTGTTCACCTTCATCCTGTCCTGGAACGAATATCTCTACGCGCTGGTGCTGGTGAATACCGACGACGCGCGCCCGCTCACCACCGGCGTGATGTCCATGCTGGTCAGCGCCTTCAACATCGAATGGTCCCTGCTGATGGCTGCTTCCGTCATGATGAGCCTGCCGCTCATCATCATCTTCGCCTTCCTGCAAAGCTACCTGACCCGAGGCTTCGGCGCCGGGGGCGTGAAGGGATGACCGACACGCGTTTCGAGGTCCGCTTCGACGGTGTGCAGAAGGCGTTTGGCGATGCCTTCGCGGTGCGTGACCTGAACCTGATCATCGCCGGCGGCGAGTTTGTCAGCCTGCTCGGGCCATCCGGCTGCGGCAAGACGACGACGCTCCGGATGCTGGCGGGGCTGGAGTTTCCGACAGCCGGCGATATCTCCATCGGTGGTCGCGTGGTGAATGACGTGGCCCCCGGCGCGCGCGACATCGCCATGGTGTTCCAATCCTATGCGCTGTACCCGCACATGACGGTGGCCGAGAACATCGCCTATCCCCTGAAGAAGCGCGGCGTGGCCAAGGCTGAACGCGCCGTGCGCGTCGCGCAGGTCGCGGAGACCCTGCAACTCGGCACGCTCCTCGCCCGCAAGCCCCGGCAATTGTCCGGGGGCCAGCAGCAGCGCGTGGCGCTCGGCCGGGCGCTGGTGCGGGACCCGCGGGTGTTCCTGCTGGATGAACCGCTGTCGAACCTCGACGCCAAGCTCCGCAGCCACATGCGCGCCGAACTTGTCGAGTTGCACCGCAGGCTCGGCCGCACCTTCGTCTATGTCACGCATGACCAGTTGGAAGCGATGACGATGTCGGATCGCATCGCCGTCATGCATGAAGGGGTGCTGCAGCAATTCGGCACGCCATCCGATGTCTATGAACGCCCGGCCAACCTGTTCGTCGCCGGCTTCATCGGGTCCCCCGGCATGTCGCTGCTGCGGGGCGAGGCGCAAGATGGCCTGTTCCAACACCCCGCGGTGACACTGCGGATCGACGCGGCGGGCCCCATGGTGCTGGGCATCCGGCCGGAGGATGTGATCCTCGGCACTGGCCCCTTCACGGCCCGCATCCGCCTGGTGGAGCCGACCGGCCACGAGCAGATCGTGGCGCTGGACCTGCCGGGGGGCGATGCCCTGACCGCGCGCGCCCCACCCGACATGGCACTCCGCGCTGGAGACACCCTCGCCTGGGGCCTGCGCGCGCAGCGCCTTCACATGTTCGACGCGCCCAAGGGCACCCGCCTGCCCGTCACACTTGCCCTCGCCTGACAGGAGAACCGCCATGGATCGCAACAGCGTGGACTGGGCCGGCCCGATGCCCGCCGTCACCACACCCTTCGATGCCTCGGGCGCGGTCGACCACGATGGCTTCGTGGCCAATATCGCGCGCCTGCTGGACGATGGCGCAACAGGCGTCGTCGCCTGCGGCTGCACCGGCGAATTCTGGTCGCTCTCGGCCGAGGAACGCCGCGCGCTGTATGCCAGCACGGTGGCAGCTACCCGCGGGCGCGGCACCGCGATCGTCGGTGTCGGCTGCGTCGGCGCGGCGGAGACGCTGGCCTACGCCCATATGGCGGCGGAAGCGGGTGCCGACGGCGTGCTGGTGCTGCCGCCCTATTTCGTGAAGCTGTCGGATGACGAGATCTTCGCGCATTTCGCCACGGTCTCCGCCGGCTCCCCGCTGCCGATCATGGCCTACAACATCCCGGGCAACGCGGTGAACGCGATCTCGCCCGCGCTGGCGCGACGCCTCGCCACCTTGGAGAAGGTCGTGGCCATCAAGGAAAGCAGCGGCGACTGGAACAATTTCTACGCGACCCTGCTGGCGGTGAAGGATGATCTGCGCGTGTTCTGCGGCCCGTCCTCGGTGTTCGGCGTACCGGCCGTGCTGCTCGGTGCCGATGGCACGGTCGATTGCTTCCCGAATGTCTGGAAGGGCTGCACCCAATTGTTCCATGCCGCGAAGGCCGGCCGCATCGCCGAAGCCGAGGCCTTGCAGGCAACCTGCCGCCGGCTGACCGACCTGTTCGTGTCCGATGGCCGCACGCTGTATCCCGCGACCAAGGCGGCGATGGACCATCTGGGATTTCCCGGCGGCGGCGTCCCCCGCGCACCGCTGCTGCCCTGCGTCGGCGAACCGCTGGAGGGGCTGAAACGCGGCCTCGCTTCCCTCGGCGTGGAGCATTAGGCGATGGATCTCCGCATCCGCGGCCGGCAGGCCATCGTCTGCGCGGCAAGCAAGGGCCTCGGCCGCGCCTGTGCCGAAGCGCTGGCGCGTGAGGGCTGTGACCTCACGCTGATCGCCCGCACGCCTGGCCCGCTGGAAGACGCAGCCATCGAATTGCGCGCCGCCCACGGCGTGCGCGTCACCACCGTCGCCGGCGATGTGAACACCGCCGCCGGGCGCGATGCGCTGCTCGCCGCCTGCCCGGTGCCGGATATCCTGGTGACCAGCCCCGGCACGCGGCAGGTGCCCGGCAATTTCCGGCTATGGGACGAAGCCGAATGTCGCCGCTGGTGGGATGAGCACTTCTTCTCGTCCATCGACCTGATCCGCCGCACCGCGCCCGGCATGTGCGACCGCAAGTTCGGCCGCATCGTCAACATCAGCGTGTCCTTCATCAAGTTCCCGCAGGTCGGCTTCGCGCACAGCCATTCCGCCCGCGCGGGCCTTGCCGCCGCCATCGCCGCCATCGGGCGCGAGCTGATCGGCCACAACGTCACCGTCAACAGCGTCTGCCCTGGCCTGTTCGACACCGATGCGTTGCGGACCAACCTGCACGGCCATGCCGCGCGCGGCGGTGTGAGCTATGAAGCGATTGTCGAGGACCGTCTGAAGGGCTGCCCGGCCGGCCGCTTCGCCGACCCGATCGAATGCGGTGACCTCGTCGCCTATCTCTGCAGCGCGCAGGCGGGCTTCATGACGGCGCAGAACATCGTCAATGATGGCGGCGTCTATCAGGGGCTGTTCTGAGCATGATCGACCCCGCCGGCCGCGTCATCGCCTTGTCCGGTGCTTCCCGCGGCCTGGGTGCCGCGATCGCGCGCCGGCTGCACGGCGATGGCTACGCGCTGTCGCTCGGCGTGCGGAACCCGAAGGCGGCGGCCGCGCGGCTTGGGCTTTCGGGCGGTGCGGCCGTGACGTTCCATCGCTTCGACGCGACCATCCCGGCCGACGCCGCCGCCTGGATCGAGGCCACCATCGCTGCCCACGGCCGGCTCGACGGGCTGGTGAACAATGCCGGCATCCTGCGGCGCGTCACCTTCGAGGACCCGGATGAGGCGGCGCTGGATGCGATGTGGGAGGTCAACGTCAAGGCGCCCTTCCGCACCATCCGCGCGGCGTTGCCGCATCTGCGCGCCGCGGGGCATGGGCGGGTGGTCAACATCGCCTCCACCGACGGCAAGCGCATCCGCGATGTCAGCGTCTCCATCGGCTATGCGATGTCGAAGCACGCGCTGGTGGCGCTGACCCATGCCGCGCGCTTCGCGGGGCATGAGGCGGGGGTGCGCGCCACCGCGCTCTGCCCCGGCGCCATCGACACCGAACTTCTGGACGGCATCCCCGGCGTCACGCCAGGCCCGGGGCGGCTGCAACCCGATACCGTCGCCGAGATCGTCAGCCTGCTGCTGCGGCTGCCGGACCAGGCGCATGTCGCCGAGATGATCGTCAATACCCGGCTTGAATCAACCCTCTGAGGAGACACCGACATGTCCGAGTTTCGCGTCGCTGCCTCGACCTTCCCCTTCCTGTATTCCCATACCGGCCTCGGGGCATTGCAGCACCTGGCGGCGCAGGGCTACCGCAATTTCGAGATGATGATCTTCCCGCCGCATCTGTGGCCGGCGGAGATGACGCCCGCCGCCAAGCGGGAACTGCGCAACTGGCTGGATGGCGAAGGGGCCGCCATCACCTCCTTCTGCTACCCGCTGCTCGACAACAACCCGAACAGCACCTGCCCGATCATGCGGCGCTACACGCTGGACCGCTACAAGGAGGCGATCGACCTCGCGGCCCTGGTCGGCTGCCCGCTGGTCTGCGCGATCCCGGGGCCGGTCAACTCGCTGATCAATCCGCCGGTCCCCTGGATGCGGGACTGGTTCATCCGCGGCATGCAGGAACTGGTGGCGCATGCGAAGGGCTCGGGGACCGAGGTGATCCTGGAGAACGTGCCCTTCACCTTCCTGCCCACGGCGCGGGACATGCTGGATGTGGCGAACGAGATCGACGCCTCGGTCGGCATCAACTTCGACGTCTGCAACAGCGCCTACATCAAGGAAGACGTGGCGGCGGCAATCCACATGCTGGGCGCACGCATCAAGAACGTGCACATCTCCGACACCGGGTTCGAGGCGTTCAAGCATGATCGCCTCGGCACCGGGATCGTCGAGCCGGGCCCGGCGGGCGCGGCGCTGCGGGAGATCGGCTACCAGGGGCTGACGGTGCTGGAGATCATCACCGATGCGGCCCAGCCTGGCACCGATCCCGATGGCGACCTCGCCGCCAGCCACGACATCCTGGCCCACCATGGGTGGGAAAAGCGGCCGGGCTGACCATCCCGGCGGGAGCGTCATCGCGCGAGGGCGCCGCCCGGGACGCCACCCGGGGCGACAACGGGGGCGCCAACGGGGGCACATGACGGACCGGTGCGCGGCATTCGCCGGATGCACCGTCTGGTCAGGTTGTTGCGCCACCGGCATGCCATCAACTCTAAGAAGTAATG
>CANJXD010000168.1 GCA_947478535.1 Acetobacteraceae bacterium | reverse complement strand
GGCGGCGCGGGCGCCACCGTCATGACCAATACGGCGGCGATGACGGAGCTGAAGGCGATCGCGGCGGAGGCCATCCACCTCCACACCAACCAGACCTACAAGGGCAAGCGCAAGGCGCGGAACAGCGACGAGAGCTTCGTCGGCATCGGCATCCCCTCCATGATGGGCTCCATCAGCGACCAGCCGGCGAAGCACGCGCAGGCACGCAATGCGCTGGGCTGGTGGTGGCACACGCCGGATGACCTGATCGACAAGATCGACGAGGCCAATCTGGTGCGCGATACGCGCGTGCTGGGCAGCGCGGTGTGGAAGCTGCTGACGGATGTGGTGCTGCCGCTGGACCATGCCGCGACGGCCGCCGCGCTGCTGGCGGAATTCGCCCCGCTGGAGGCGAAGCTCGCCGGGCGCTTTGACATGGCACCGCTGGTCGGCGCGGCGACGGCGCTGCGGGACGAGGCGGCGGCCCTGGCCGGACGCAAGGGCGGCGATACGGCGCGGGCAAATGCGGCGCTGATGCGGGTCTCCCGCGCCCTGGTGCCGATGGACTATGCCGAGGGCGACCGCTTCCTGCATCCGCCGGCGCTGCCGCTGCCGACCTGGGCGACAGTGCAGCCGCTGCGGGACCTCGCGGCGACCGAGGCCGGCTCCGACGCCGAGAGATACGCGGCGGTCGATGCGCGGCGCGCCGGCAACCGCATCGGCCATGCACTGCGCGAAGCCCGTGCCGCGATCGCCGATGCCGCGGCGGCGCTCGCCTGATGCGCATCCGCTTCGATGACCAGGTCGTCGCCGTCAGCGGCGGCGCCATCGGCTTCGGTCGCGCCATCTGCCAGCGCTTCGCCGCACTCGGCGCGCGAGTCTTCACCTGCGATGTCGATGGCGATGGGCTGGCGGAGACGGCGCAGGCGGGGAACATCACCACCGCGGTGGTGGACCTCGCGGACCGCGCCGCGACGACGGCCTGGGTGAAGCGAGTGGAACAGCAGGCAAGCGGGCCGGTGCGCGTGCTTGTGCACAACGCCGGCGGCACGTTGGGCGCAGCCTTTCACAAGGTGGAGGAAGCCCCCGATGCGGATTGGGATGCGATCCTCGCGGTGAACGTCAGCGCGGCCTTCACGCTGGCGCGCGCGGCAGGCGCCGGGATGAAGGCGGCGGGGCGCGGGCGGATCGTGACCATCTCCTCCACCGCTGGGTTGCAGGCATCGCGCACCGGGATCCAGGCCTATACCGCCGCGAAACATGCGTTGGTCGGGCTGACCAAGCAACTCGCGGTGGAATTCGGGCCGCATGGCATCACGGTGAACAGCGTGGCGCCGGGGCTGCAATACAGCACGCCGGACAAGATGCAGATCTGGGAAGCCCGCCCCGAGGCCGAACGCGCGGCGGTGCTGCGCAGCATCGCGCTCGGACGGCTGGGGGAGCCGGATGACATTGCCGATGGCGTGATCTTCCTCGCCTCGGACCATGCGAAGCTCATCACGGGACATGTCCTGCCGGTCAATGGCGGACGGATCTAGGGAATACGACGATGCGCAATGACGAACAGGTCTGGCGCCTGGTGGACGATCGGCGCGAGGATTACGCCGCGCTCAGCGACCGCGTCTGGGGTATGCCGGAGCTCTGCTACAACGAACACCGCTCCGTCGCCGAGCACATCGCGATGCTGGAGAAGGAAGGCTTCGCCATCACCCGCGATGTCGCCGGCATCCCGACCGCGGTGATGGGCGAATTCGGCGAAGACGGGCCGATCATCGCCATCCTCGGCGAGTATGATGCGCTGCCAGGGCTTTCGCAGGAAGCGGGCGTCGCGGAACACCGGCCGATCCCCGGCGATGGCTACGGCCATGGCTGCGGGCACAATCTGCTGGGCTCGGCGAGCCTGCTCGCCGCGGCGGCGGTGAAGGATTTTCTCAAAGCGAACAATCTTCCGGGGCGGGTGCGGTATTACGGCTGCCCGGCGGAGGAAGGCGGCGCGGCGAAGGGCTTCATGGTGCGCGCCGGCGCCTTCGACGATGTGGATATCGCCATCTCCTGGCACCCCGCTTCCTTCTCCGGCGTCAATGAGGCGATCAGCCTGGCGAATACGCGCATCGATTTCAGCTTCACCGGGCGCGCGGCCCATGCCGCCTCCTCGCCGCATCTCGGGCGGTCCGCGCTCGATGCGATCGAGTTGATGAATGTCGGCGTGAACTACATGCGCGAGCACATGCCGTCCGATGCGCGCGTGCACTATGCCTATCTCGATGCCGGCGGCATCGCGCCGAATGTCGTGCAATCCCGCACCAAGGTCCGCTACCTCATCCGCGCGCGGAACCTGGTGGAGTTGAACGCGCTGGTCGTGCGCGTGCGCAAGATCGCCGATGGCGCGGCGCTGATGACGGAGACGACGGTCTCGACGCAGGTCATTTCCGCCGTGTCGAACCTGATGGGCAATTCGCCGCTGGAACAGGCGATGTACGACAACTTCATGCGCCTCGGCCCGCCGCCCTTCACCGAGGACGACAAGAAATTCGCCGCCGAGATCCAGTCCACGCTGCGGGACGAGGACATCCTGTCCGGCTATCGCCGCCAGGGCGTGGTGCCGGAGACCGGCAAGGCGCTCTGCGACGCCATCGTGCCGCTGGGTGCCAAGGGCGCCGGGATGAATGGCTCCACCGATGTCGGCGATGTCTCCTGGAAAGTGCCGACGGTGCAGGCGCGCGGCGCGACCTACGCCATCGGCACCCCGGGCCATTCCTGGCAGGTCGTCGCGCAGGGCAAGAACGAGGCCGCGCATACCGGCATGGTGCATGTCGCGAAGGTCATGGCGGGCACGGCAGTCGATGCGCTGCTGCATCCCGACCTCATCGCGAAGGCGAAGGCCGACCATCAGGCGCGGACGGGCGGCAAGCCCTATGAAAGCCCGCTGCCGGCGGGTGCGAAGCCGGCGCTCGGCATGTCGCTCGCGGAATGAGGAGGTTGTCGATGCGTCGCGCCACCCCCCTGCTGCTGGCGGCGATGCTGGCGGCTTTGCCAGCTTCGGCCCAGGAATTACGGATCGGCTTCAAGGCGTCGGTGGATGCCTCCGACCCGCACCAGAACTACACGCCGAACCGCAATGTGCAGGTGCATGTGTATGAACCCCTGGTCCTCCAGGATGAATTCATGCGCCTGCTGCCCGGCGCGGCCTCGGACTGGCGGGCGGTGGATGCGACGACCTGGGAATTCACGCTGCGGGAAGGGCTGACCTTCCATGACGGCACGCCGGTCACGGCGGATGACGTGGTGTTTTCCCTCCAGCGCGCGCGGGGCATCACGGGGCTTCGCACCTACATCGCGCAGACGCGCAGCGTGGAATCCGCGGCGGTGAAAGATGCGCGCACCGTCATCATCCGCACCATCGGCTCGGCGCCGCTGCTGCCCGCCCAGATGGCCGTCATCGCCATCGTCTCCCGTCGTCTGGCGGAAGGCGCGACCGATGCCGATTTCAATGGCGGCCGCGCGGCGGTCGGCACGGGGCCCTATCGCTGGGTGCGCTTCTCCCCGGGGCAGGAGGTCGTGCTGGAACGGGCAGAACGGCATTGGCGGCCGCAGGAGCCGTGGCAGCGCGTGTCCTTTCGCTTCATTCCGAATGACAGCGCCCGCGTCGCGGCACTGCTCGCCGGCGATGTCGATGTGATCGACAACGTGCCCGCCTCGCTCTACGCCCGCGTCAGGGACAGCGAGCGGACGCAGCTGATCACCACGCCGGGGCTGTTCACGCTCTACATGTATCTCGACCATTTCCGCGATCGCTCGCTGTTCGCGACGGGCGCGGATGGGCAGCCGCTGGACCGCAGCCCGATCCGCGATCCCCGCGTGCGGCAGGCGATGAACCTCGCCATCAATCGCGTGGCGCTGGCGGAACGCGCGATGGAGGGTTCGGCCGATGCCATCGGGCAATTCGCCGGGCGCGGCTTCATCGGGCATGATGAGAGCCTGCAACCGCCGCGCCTCGATGTTGCGCAGGCGCGGCGCCTGTTGGCGGAAGCGGGTTACCCCAACGGGTTCAACCTGACGATCCAGTGCACGAATGATCGCTTCCCCGGAGATTCCCGCACCTGCCAGGCGGTGGGCCAGATGCTGACCGCGATCGGCATCCGCACCACGGTCGACACCATGCCGGCCTCCGTGTTCTTCCGCCGCGCCAATGGCGGCAATGGGCTCGACCCTGAGTTCACCGCCTTCATGGCGATCTTCGTCTCCTCCACCGGCGTGGCGAGCGAGACGATGGCCACGATCCTGCGGACGCGGAACCCGGTGCTCGGCCACGGATCGCTGAACCGCGGCCGTTATTCGAACCCGGCCTTCGACGCGGCGCTGGATCGCGTCGATGCCACCTTCGAGACCGCCGCGGCGGAGCGGCTGATGGGTGCGGCCGCGCGCATCGCGATCGAGGACAACGCGATCCTGCCCATCTTCTCGCTCCGCGCCTCCTACGGCCTGCGGCGCGGACTGACCCTGGTGCCGCGCGGTGACCAATACACCATGGCCACCACGATCAGGACGACGCCGTAGGCGGCTACGCCGGCTGGATGCCGGCGCGGCGCGCCACTTCGCCCCATCGCGCATCTTCTTCCGCGATGAAGGCGCGGAATTCGGCGGCGGTGCTGCCGACGGGGTCGAAGCCGCGCTTGGCCAGTTCCTCCGCCACGCCGGCCGCCATCGCGGCACGGAAATCGCCCTCCAGCCGCGCGACGAGATCGGCCGGCATGTTGGCCGGGCCGATCACCCCAGCCCAGCCGCCGCCGGCGAAGCCTGTCAGCCCAAGCTCGTTCAGCGTGGGGATCTCCGGCGCCAGCGGCGTGCGGGCGGCGGTCGCGACGCCGATGGCGCGGAGGCGCCCGGCCTGGACATTGGGCAGCACGGCGGACACAGCATCGAAGGCCATGTGCACGCGCCCGGCGATGAGGTCCGCCTGCAACTGCGCGGTGCCGCGATAGGGCACGTGTTCGATATCGACGCCGGCCCGCAGCTTGAACAGTTCCGAGACGAAATGCGTCGTCGTACCGACACCTGAGCTCGCATAGCTGACCGGGTTGCGCTTCGCATACTCCACCAACTCCGGCAGCGTGCGGATGGGCAGCGCCGCGCTGACCACCAGCGCGAAGGGATTGCGCGCCGCGAGCATGATCGGTGTCATCTCGGTGCGCGGATTATAGGCCAGACTCGCCTGGGTATAGGGTGCGACCGCGACCTCGGCGGCCGAGCATATCAGGATCGTCGTGCCATCCGGCGCCGCGCGCGCGACAGCGAGGCCGGCAAGCGTACCGCCAGCCCCGGCGCGGTTCTCCACCACCACCGGCTGACCCCAAACTGGCGAAAGTTTCTCCGCCAGCAATCGCGCGGCGATGTCGATGGTGCCGCCGGCGGCGAAGCCGACGAGGAAGCGCACGGGCCTTGCCTGCGCGAGCGCGATGCGCGGCAGCAGCGGGGTTGCGGCAAGCGAGGCGAGCAGGCGACGACGATGCATGGGCATGGAAGCCTTCTCCTGGCTGGTGGTGGGTTCAGTCCGGTGGGCCGAGCGCGCCGGCTGCGCGCAGCGCGGCGATCTCGGTTTCGGTCAGGCCGGCATCAAGCAGCACGGCCTCGGTATGCTCGCCAAGGCGCGGCGGCGGCGTATCCAGCGCCGGGCCATCGGCATCGGCGCGGAAGGCGGTGACGGGGATGGTGACCGCGCCGCGGGCGCTCGGCCAGGGCGTATCGGCGAGCACGCCACGGCCGGCGGCATCGGCATCCGCGAGCGCTTCGGCCAGCGTGCGCACGCGCGCGGCGGGGATAGTTTCCGCCAGCAGGTCTTCCCATGCAGCCGCGGGGCGGCGGCGCATCTCACCAGCGAGAATCGCCTCCAGCGCCGCGCGATGCGGGTCCTGCCACCGCACATCGGCGAAGCGCGGATCGGCCAGCAGGTCGGCGCGGCCGATCAGGGTGCAGAGATCCTCGAACTGCCGCTGCGTACAGGCGCCGAGCATGATCAGCGCACCGTCCTCGGCCTCGTAGCAACTGGCGCCGGCGAGGGCGTGTTCATTCGCATGCAGTCGCGGCGCCTTGCCGCCATTGACCAGCGAGGAGATGACCGGCGACATCAGCAGCAGCGCCGTGTCGAGCATCGCGACATCGACATGCTGCCCCTGCCCCCAGCGTTCCCGCCGCAGCAGCGCCGTCGTCACCGCGAAGGCGGCCATGGTGCCGGAGGCGTAGTCGAGCAGCGGGGCACCGGCCTTCAACGGCCCCGACTCCCGCGTGCCCGTCATCGCCATCAGCCCACAGAAGGCCTGCACGACATTGTCGTAGACCGGGCGCGTGGCGAGCGGGCCGGACTGGCCATAGCCGCTGAGGGAACAGGTGATGAGGCGCGGATTCTCCGCCGACAGCGTCGCGTGATCGAGCCCGAGGCGGGCCATGACGCCGGGGCGGAAATTCTCCACCACCACATCCGCCGTCTTCGCCAGGCGGCGCGCGAGCACCCTGCCCGCCTCGGTCTTCAGGTCGATGGTGATGCTGCGCTTGTTCGCGTTCTGCGTCGCGAAGTGGTCGCCCATCAGCAGCGGGCGCAGCGCATTGTCACCGCCGCGGCCGCGCATGTAGTCCCCCGCCGAAGGCTCCTCCACCTTGATGACCTCAGCCCCCAGCAGGGCCAGCTGCACCGTGCAGAAGGGCCCTGCGATGACGTGGCTGAAGTCCAGGATGCGGATGCCGTCCAGCGCGCGCATCAGAAGCGGCCGCAATCCACCTTGATGCGATCCCCGGTGATGGCGGAGGAGGCATCGGAGGCGAGGAACAGCGCGGCTTCCGCCACTTCCTCCGGCGAGAGCCAGCGGCGCAGCGCGGCGGGGTCGCTATAGTCCCGCTTGATGATCTCCTCCGGCGGGCGGCCTTCCAGCGCCGCGCGGCTGGCGATGATGCGGTCCATCAGCTCCCCGCTCACGGCGCCGGGGCAGAGCGCGTTGACGCGCACGCCCAGCGGGCCGAGCTCGCGGGCGAGGGATTCGGAAATGCCGATCAGGGCGAACTTCGTGGCGCAATAGGCGGTGCGGTTGGGGTAGCCCTGCAACCCCATGCGGGACGCCATGTTGACGATGGAACCGCGCTTCTGCGCGCCCATCACGCGGGCGGCATGGCGCAGGCACAGCAGCGCGCCCATGATGTTCGTCTCCATGCAGTCGCGCCACTGGTCGAGATCGACATCGGCCAGCGCGCCCACGGGCCCGGTGATGCCGGCATTGTTCACCAGCACATCAACGCGGTTGTTGCCGGCGCGCAGCGCTTCCGCGAAAAGATGCGCCACCTGGTCTTCCTGCGTCACGTCGCACAGCACGGCCAAGCCCTTCGCCTGTTCCGCGACCGCGGTGATCGTCGCCATGGTGCGGCCGGCGCAGACGACGAAGGCGCCCGCCTCCGCGAGCCGCAGCGCGCAGGCACGGCCGATGCCGGTGCCAGCGCCGGTGACGATGGCAGTCCGGCCAGCGAGGGGAAGCACGCTCATGCGATTTTGTCTCCGTCGGGATCGAAGTTGCGACCGGGGTCGAACAAGGGCAGTTCGGGTTCGCGCCCCAGGATGAAATCGCCCATCAGCCCGCCGATATAGGGGCCGATGGTGTAGCCGCCACGCACGCAGCCCAGAAGGAACACATCGTCGAAGCCCGGGGCGAGGCCGGCAAGCGGGAAGAAATCCGGCACATTCGCCTCGAACCCCGTCCAGGCCCGCAGCACGCGAAAAGCCGAAAGGCCGGGCACGGCGAATTGCGCGAGGCGGAGGCTCGGCGTCAGCGTATCCGCATCGACCTCACCCCGCCCTTCCTGCGGCGTGCCGCGGCCCTGCCAGCCGCCACCGATCAGCACCGTGCCGTTCGGCTTCTGCTTCAGGGTGAGCAGGCCGGTCGCATGGCCGATGACGCTGTTCACGAGGCGCGGGCCGCGTTCCGTCACCGCCACGGTGTTGATGCGCGCCCGCACCGGCATGTCGATGCCGAGCAGCGCGGCCACGGGCTTCATCCAGCCACCGGTCGCGATCAGCAAGCGCGTACAGTCGATGACACCCTGGTTCGTCACCAGCCGCCAGCCGCCTTCCGGGCGCCGCTCGATGGCCGTCACCTTCGTCTGTTCGCGCATCGTGACGCCGCCTTCACGCAGGCGCCCTCGCCAGAACTGGCCGGTCAGGCTTGAATTCGCGTAGCCGTCGAGCGGGCACCAGGACGCCAACACGATTCGCCGCGCGAGACCCGGTTCCTCCGCCGCGACCTGGTTGGGGGAGATGATCTCGACCGGCGCGCCGGCGTCCCGCTTCATCGCCATGCGGGTGGTCAGCAACTCGGCCTCGCGATCATTGAAAGCGAGGGTGTAGCCGCCGGTGCGGTGGTAGCCGACGGCCTCGCCTGCTTCCTCCCACAGCGCGCGGCCGCGCAGGGCGTAGGGCATCAGCCGCACGCGCTTGATCTGCAGCGAGAGCGTGCCGGCATTCACGCCGGAGGCGCCGCCACCGATCTCCCCCTGTTCGACCACAACGGCGCGCATGCCGCCCTGCTGCGCCCGCAGCGCTGCGGCGCAGCCCATCAGGCCGCCGCCGATGACGGCGAGGTCCCAGGTTTCGCTCATAGCGGGGCCGGCGCGGGGATGGGCAGTTCGTCATAGTCGAAGCCACCGGAGATCGCGTCGAAGGGCACCGGGCGCAGCGGCGGCCGCGCGGTGGCGGGCGCGATCGCGGCGCGGTCCTGGCCGGTGGCGGCAGCGAGCACGCGTGCCGCGCCTTCCGTGCAGACGCGCCCGCCGCAGGACCCCATGCCGCAGCGCGTCGCGGCCTTGATCTCGATGAGGGTGGAGGCGCCGCGCGTCACGGCCCGTTCCACCGCCGCACGCATCACCCCCTCGCACCGGCAAACCAGCGTCTCAGGCGTGATGAGGCCGAGCAGCGCGGCGGGTGGTTCCGCCAGCGCGGCCATCGCGCGGCCGAAGCCAGCGGCGCGGGCATGGGCGACGCGCAAGGCCGCGAGGTGCGGCTCCGGGACAGCGCGGCCGAGATGGCGCGCGGCGGAGAGGGCGGCGATGCGGCCGGAGAGCGGCGCGGCGGCGGCGCCTTCGAGCCCCGCGCCATCGCCGCAGGCGAACAGGCCAGGAATGCTGGTCATGAAATCTGCGTCCAGCACGGGCACGAAGCCGCCGCGCGCGGCATCATGGACATGCGCGGCCCCGAGGATGCGGCCCGCCTCGGTCGCGGGTTGCAGGCCATGGCCGAGGCATACGGCATCGCAGCCCAACACGCGCGGCGCACCACCACCGAGCGGCGCGACATGCACGCGCGCGACCTCCCCCTCCCCCTCGATGCGCGTCACCGCATGGGCGGACAGGATCGGCACGCGCGCCGCGAGAAGCTTCATGACCCAGCCAGCGCCGCGCGCCAGCAAATCCGGCCGCCGCGCCAGTTGCGGCAGGGCAGCGATCCAGGCGGCGCGGGGCTGGGCATCCACCACCGCCACCACCTCCGCCCCCGCATCGAGCAGCGACGCCGCGACGAGCGCCAGCAGCGGCCCCGTGCCGGCGACCACGACGCGGCGGCCGGGCAGCACGCCTTCGGCCTTCAACAGCAGCGTCGTCGCGGCAAGGCCGAAGACGCCGGGCAGGGTCCAGCCCGGGATGGGCAGCACGCGTTCCGTCGTGCCGGTGGCGAGGATCAGCGCCGGGGCACGGAATTCCTCCGGCCCGTCCGGGCCGATCGCGGAGACCCGGAAATCCCGCGTCAGCATCCAGACGCGGCGGGACGGCAAATGCCGCGCCGTGCTGGCGGCGAGCGCCGCGCGCAGGGCGGCCCCCTCCCCCGCCGGGGCATCCAGCAGCGCGGCGGAGGGCGCGCGATGCACCTGGCCGCCGGCGGCTGGCGCTTCATCCAGCAGGATGGTCGCAAGGCCGAGCGCGCTGGCTTCCACCGCGGCCGCCGCACCAGCCGGGCCGCCACCGATGATGATGAGGTCGGTCATCCCAGGCGTTCCACCCGCATCCCCTCCGCGATCGGCTGGCGGCAGGCTTCCACCACCTGGCCCTCGACGAGGATGCGGCATTCCTGGCAACTGCCCATGGCGCAGAACAGGCCCCGAGGCCCGCCATCCTCCGGCCCGTGGCGCAGCACCCGCACCCCGGCGGCCAGCAGCGCCGCGCCGAGGCTCTCGCCGGCATGGCCCTGCATCGGCACGCCATCCAGCGTGAAGCGCACCACCGCACCGCAACGCAGCCCGGCGATGCGGAGAGTGGATGTCATCAACCCGGCAGCAGGCCGAGTTCGTCCAGTGTGCGGCGGAGCTTGTCCAGCGCCGCCGGCTCCAGCGGCATCACCGGGTCCCGCGGCACGCCGGCGGGCCAGCCCAGCAGGTTCAGCGCGGCCTTCAGC
>CANJXD010000167.1 GCA_947478535.1 Acetobacteraceae bacterium | reverse complement strand
TCCCGCCCCACCGCGACACGGCGCAGCTCCGGCACCGCGGGCACGGCATCGGTGCCGAGCCAGCGCATCGCCCCCCCCGTGGCATCGGCCAGCGGGCGCAGCCGCGCTTCCTCCGCCCGCAAATCGGCCACTTCCATCGGGTTCGGCGCCTCGGCGGCGGCGAAGGCGCTGCGGCGGCCATCGGAGGCCTGCCATACCCCGGCCTGGGTCGCCGCCATCTCCACCACCGCGCGGCCACCGCCGCGGGCTTCCGGCGCGTGGCGGGTGATGCTGCCATCCGGCGCCGTCACGGTGATTTCCGGCGGCGTGCCGGCCTCCAGGCTGTGGCGCAGGATTGTCAGGTGGCCCTGGTCGATGCGCGCGGTCAGGTCCTCCTCCTCCAGCTCCGGTTCCTTCATCGTCCAATGGGCGATGCGGCGCAGCACTTCCTGCTGCGGCCCGCCGCCATCATGCCCGCGCGACCACAGCCAGATATGGTCCGAGAGCATCAACGCCACGCGTCCCTCGCCGACGCGGTCCAGCACCATCAGCGGCGTGCCGTTCGGCCCTTCCATCACCACGCTGCCGGCCCGCGCCTCGGCGCGCATGGCCCGGTACCAGCGGCCCCAGCTGGCCTCCGCGCCACCGGGGATGTTGGCACCCGTCAGCCCCTCCGTCACCGGATGCCGGGCGCCGGTTTCCGTCACCCGCGGGCGGAAAGGTTGTTCCAGCAGCGCCGCCTGCGCCGCCCCCGGCCCGGTCGGCGGCCGCGCCGGCAGGATCTGGCCGAGCGGGGTGGAGGCCAGGCTCGTCGGCCCCGCGAATTCCGGCCCCACCGACATCAGCAGCGCCCCGCCGCCCCGCACGTAATCCGCGATGTTGCGCAGATAGACCGGTGGCAGCAGCCCGCGATTGGCGAAGCGGTCGAAGACGATCAGATCGAATTCTCGCAGCTTCACCTGGAACAGCTCACGCACCGGGAAGGCGATCAGCGCGAGTTCCTGCAGCGGCGTCAGGTCATCCTTTTCCGGTGGCCGCAGAATGGTGAAGTGCACGAGATCGACATTCGGATCCGCCTTCAGCAGCCGCCGCCAGGTCCGCTGCCCCGCATGCGGCTCCCCCGACACCAGCAGCACCCGCAGGCGGTCCCGCACCCCGTTGATGGAGACGACGGCGCGGTTGTTGAGCTCGCTCACCTCGCCCGGCCGCGTCTCCGCCGTGATCTCCACCACCGTGGGTCCACCGCGCTCGATCGGCACCGCGATGCGGTGTTCGCGCCCGACCGGCACGCTTTCCACCCGCGGCGGCTGGCCGTCCCGCCGGATGGTCAGCCGGGCCGAGCCGCCGGGCGGCGCGCCGAGATCCTCCACCACCACGCGCAGCTCGACCGGGCGGCCGACGATGCCGAAGCCCGGCGCCTCCACCACACGGATGCGCCGATCCACCTCGCCGGGCCGCCCCGGCAGCAGCACATGCAAGGGCGCATCGAGCGCGGGCGCAGCCGGCAGGTCATGCACCTGGCCATCCGTCAGCGCGATTACGCCGGCCAGCCGGGCGCGCGGGATATCCGCCAGCGCCCGTTCCATCGCGCCATAAAGCCGCGTGCCCTGGTTGCCGGCTTCCGGCACCTCCACCGTCCGCAATTCCAACTCCGGCAGCCGCCGGGCACGCGCCTCGATCGCCTCCCGCGCCGCGGTGATCTGCGCATCGCGCGCACCGAGTGTCGCGCTGTCGCTGCGATCGACGACGAGCAGCGCGATATCCGGCCGCGTCTCCCGCGTTTCCTCGACGAGGCGCGGGTTCGCCAGTGCCATCACCAGCGCCGCGAAGGCCAGCAGCCGCAGCCAAGCCCCCGGCACCGGCGACCAGCGCCGCCCGCCATTGCCATCCCGCACCAGGCGCAGGAGTGCTGGCGCCACGGCGGCCAGTGCCAGCGCACCCAGCCCCGCCAGCAGCCACAGCGGGATGACCGGCGCGAAGTCGATCCCGGCGAGCGCCTGGTTCATCCCTCAGTTCCCCAGCCGTTCAAGGATGGCGGGTACATGCACCTGGTCGCCCTTGTAGTTGCCGGTCAGCGCGTACATCACGAGGTTGGTGCCGAAGCGATAGGCCAGCGTGCGCTGCCGCGCGCCGCCGGGGATCACGGCATAGGGGTTGTTGCCCCGCGCATCGATCGCCCAGGCCGAGGCCCAGTCATGCCCGCCGATGATGACGGGGCTGACACTGTCATTCGCCCGGTCCTGCTCCCGCGCCACCCACACCATGCCGCCGCTGAACCGCCCCGGCAGTTCCTGCAGAAGGTAGAAGGCGCGCTTCAGCACATGGTCGTCCGCCACCGGGGCCAGAGGCGGGATGGAAAGGTCCCGAGTCAGCCGCCGCAGCGCGGCGCGGGACCCCGGCGAGAAGCCCTCGCCCGAGCCTTCGTCGCGGGTGTCGAAGACAATGATGCCGCCATTCCGCATGAAGCCGTTCAGCGCCGCCGCCGCCGCCGCATCGGGCGGCGCCGCATCGCCCAGCACCGGCCAGTACAGCAGCGGGAAGAAGGCGAGGTCGTCGCGCCCCGGCACCACCGGCAGCGGGTCCGCCAGTGCCGCCGCCGTGCGGCGGTTCACGAAATCCGAAAGCCCCACCAGCCCGGTGCGGCTCACCTCATCCACTGCCGTATCGCCGGTGACGACATAGGCGAGCCGCGTCGCCAGCGCCGCATTGCCTTCCGGCCCCTGGGTCTGCCCCCGGGCGCCCCCTTGGCTCCCCCCTTGGGCCAGGGCCGGGCCGCCGATCAGGCTGGCCAGCAGTGCCGCGCCCAGCATCACGCGCCTGCGCCCGACCAGCCCGCGCAGCAGCAGGGAGATCAGCATATCCGCCACCAACAGCAGCATCGCCACCGCCAGCAGCCAGGGGCCGAGGTCGCGTTCCGCCGGCACACCGCCGATCGCCATGGTCGAAGCCCCCACCGGTGGCGCGGCGGCGGCGCGCGGCGCCGGCACCCCCGCGCCGAGATTGAGCGCGCGCCGATGCGCCGCCTCCGCCCCTGATCCATACCAGCCCGGGGGATGGCGGGGGGAGGGCGGCTCCGCCTCGATGCGCGCCCCCCCGATGGCCTGCGCCCCCGGCAGTGGCGGGCCGAGATGGCCGAAGCCGTCCAGTGTCTCGAAGGGTGCCAGCGGGGCATCGCCTTCCGCGCCTGTCACCCCGGCCGACAGCGCCACCAGCCGCTTCAGCATCTCCACGAACAGGCCGGAGAGCGGCAGGTTCGACCATTCCGCATTGGCGGTGACATGGAACATCACGATCCGCCCGGCGCCCCGCGTATCCCAGGTCACCAGCGGCGTGCCATCGGCGAGCCTTGCCCAGGTATGGCCGGTCAGCCGGGCGGAGGGTTCGGCCAGCACCTGGCGTTCCACCGTCACTTCCGGCGGCGGCAGCAGGCCCTGGAAGGGAGATCCCTCCGGGAAGGGGGCCAGGGATTGCGGCCTTTCCCAGGACAGCGCGCCGCCGAGTTGCCGTTCGCCGGCGCGCAGCGGCACGGGCATCAGCGTATCCGGTGCCTCCGCCAGCCGGGGCCCGGCGAAGCGCACCAGGGTGCCGCCGGCCTCGATCCAGCGGGTCAATTGCTCCCGCTCCCGCCCCTCGGTCACTGGGCGGTCGGCCAGCACGAGCACCGACAGCCGCCGCCCGAGCAGCGCGTCCACGCCACCCCGTCGCAGTTCCGCATGCGGCGCCAGCGCGCGGTCGAGGTAGAACAGCTCCCCGATCAGCGGCACATCGGCGGCGGCTTCCTCGCCCCCCGCGATCAGCCCGACGGGGCGGCGGCGGAAGCGCTCATCCAGCAGCACCGTCGCATTGGCGCCGATCACACCCTCAAGGTCCAGGCGCGTGACCTGGTTGCGGAGCTCGATCGGCAGCGGCATCGCCGCCTCGGCCTCCGCCGCCCCGGCGGGAATGGCAATCACCGCGCGGTCCAGCGTCCGCCCATCCCCGGTGCGGGCCAGCACCACGACCTCGGACGGCACGGGCAGCGGCGTGGTGCGCACCGTCAGCATCAGCCGGTCGGCCTCGGCGCGCGGCGGCGGCAGGATGCGCGTCGGCCGGCCCTCGGCGCGGGCCACGGTCAGCGCACCGCCGGCGGCCAGGGCTTCGGCCAGCGGCGTGAAGCCGCCGGTGCCGTCCGCCTCATGTTCGATCCCATCCGCGAGGTAGAGTGCCGCGAAGGGGCCGGGGTTCTGCGCCCGCCAACTGGCCAGCGCTTCCCGTGCGGCGGCGCGGTCCGGCGCCCAGGGGCGCGGGCGCAGCGCGGCGAGGCGGGCGCGCAGTTCCTCCGCCGGCATCAGCGCGGTGATGCGGGGCGCTTCCGGTGTCGTGGGCGGCGCCGTCAGCAGCAGGGCGCCGCGCCGGCCTTCGCGGGAGGCGACCTCCAGCACCGATTCCGTGGCGGCGAGGCGCGCCGGCCAATCGGCGGCGGCGGCCCAGCCATCATCGATGGCGATCAGCAGCGGCCCCTGCCCACCCCGCCCGGCGGCAGCGTTCCACACCGGCCGCGCGAGCCCGATGACGATCAGCGCCGCGGCGGCCAGGCGCAGCGCCAGCAGCCACCAGGGCGTGCGCGCCGGGGTTTCCTCTGGCGCCGGGATGTCCTGCAACAGGCGGATGGCCGGGAAGGATTGCCGCTTCGGCGCCGGCGGCGTGACCCGCAGCAGCCACCACAACAGCGGCAGCGCCAGCAGCGCCACCAGCAGCCAGGGCGCCGTGAAGGCGATGGGTCCGAGCGTCAGCATCCTAGTATGCCCTCAGGCGGCGGGCGCGGGCTCCGCCCGGGCCGCTATTGCGGCCTCGGGGCGCTGCGCGATCCGCCAGGAGGTGCATCTCCGCTCGCCCCCTCATTGCGGCGCCAGGGTCTGGTGAAGCGCCAGGAGCGCGGCTTCCGGCGGGTGGTCGGTGCGATGGGTCGCGAAGCTCCAGCCCGCGGCGGCGGCCAGTGCGGCGAGGCCGGCGCGGTGGCGGCCGACGCGTTCGGCATAGACCTCCCGCACCGCTTCCACCCGCGGCACGAGCGCGGCGGCGAGGCCGGCGGCCACTTCCTCGAAGCGGATGCGGCCGGCGTAGGGAAGGGTTTCTTCGGCAGGGTCCGTCACCTGCAACAGATGGCCCCGCACCCCCTGCGCCGCCAGGATCCCGATGGCGCGGCGGGTTTCCTCCAACTGCCCCCAGAAATCCCCGATCAGCACGGCCCGCGCGTGCCGGGCGATTCGCGAATCCTCCGCCAGCGGTGCCATGCTGGGCAGGCTCGCGGCGATCTGTGGCAGGGCACCGCGCCCGGCGAAGGGGCGGGGCAGGCCGAACAGCCGCACCCTTTCGCCGCCGCGCAGCAACAGCGCCGACAGCGCCAGCAGCAGAAGTTCGGCCCGCAGCGCCTTGCTCGGCAGGGCGGGCGCGCTGCGCCAGTCCATGCCGCTGTCGGTGGACCGCCACAGCGCCACGGTCTGCGCCGCCTCCCATTCCGTCTCCCGGATGAACAGCCGGTCCGACTTGCCGGATTGCCGCCAGTCGATGCGGCTCGCCTGGTCGCCGGCGACATAGGGCCGGAACTGCCAGAAGGCTTCCCCCGGCCCGGAGCGGCGGCGGCCATGGATGCCCGGCATCACCGTCGCGGCGACGCGTTCCGCCTCCACCAGCAGCGGCGGCAGGCGCGCGCCAAGCTGTTCGGCCCAAGGGACCGTGGTGCGGGTATCGCCGGATGGCTTGGGTGCCGGCCGGGGTGCCGGGTCTGGTGCGGGCCTAGCCAAGTTGCGCCTTCAGCACATCCAGCACCTCGGAAAGCTTCACGCCATCCGCACGGGCGCCGAAGTTCAGCGCCATGCGGTGGCGCAGCACCGGCTCCAGCAGGGCCGCGACGTCATCAAGGCTGGGGGACAGCCGCCCATCCAGCACCGCCCGCGCCCGGGTCGCCAGCATCAGCGCCTGCGCCGCGCGGGGGCCGGGGCCATAGGCGAGGTGGCGGCGCACCTCCTCGATCGTCGTCGTCTCCGGCCGCGCCCCGCGGACAAGGCGAAGAATCGCGTCCAGCACCTGTTCGCCCACCGGCATCCGGCGGATCAGCATTTGCGCCGCGGTCAGTTCCTGCCCCGTCATCGCCGCGACCGGCTTCGCTTCCCGCGCGCCGGTGGTGGCGAGCAGCATGGCCCGTTCCGCCGCAAGGTCGGGGTAGCCGACATCGATCTCCATGAGGAAGCGATCGAGCTGGGCTTCCGGCAGGGGATAGGTGCCTTCCTGCTCGATCGGGTTCTGGGTGGCCAGCACGTGGAAGGGCCCGGGCAGGCTGTGCACTTCGCCCGCGATGGCGACCTGGTGTTCCTGCATCGCCTGCAGCAGCGCCGATTGCGTGCGGGGCGATGCGCGGTTGATCTCATCGGCCATCAGCAGCTGGCAGAAGATCGGCCCTTTGATGAAGCGGAAGGCGCGGCGGCCCTGGGCATCCTCCTCCAGCACCTCGGAGCCGAGGATGTCCGACGGCATCAGGTCCGGCGTGAACTGCACCCGGCGTGCGTCGAGGCCGAGCACGGTGCCCAGCGTCTCCACCAGCTTCGTCTTGCCGAGGCCTGGGACACCGACCAGCAGCACATGCCCCCCAGAAAGCAGGGTGATGAGCGTGCGCTCGACCACCATTTCCTGCCCGAAGATGACGCGGCCGACAGATTCGCGGACGCGAGCGAGGCGATCCGCAAGTATTTCGGCCTCACGGATGAGAGATTCCGCCTCAGCGGCGTCCGCTACTTCCACCATGCCGGTCAGGCTCCCTATATGCGCCACGTTCCATATGGGGCGAGTATCCACCTCGCCCATCCCCGATGCCAGTGCGGCGTGAGGGGAAGGTGGCTGCGGTGCCAGGGCGGCGACACCGTTTGGGGTCGCGGGCTGGGGTCGCAGGCTGGGGTCGCAGGCTGGGGTCACGGGGTGCGAAGGGTTCATGAGCGAAGCGCGACCTGACAAGGCGACCGAGGCGTTCGGGCAGATGCCCCGCCGCGGCATGACGACCGGAGCGACGCCGCTTTCTCCTCCGGGGATGGCCCCTCGCGGAATGGCGGCGCGGCCGCGCATCGATTGCGGCGATTTCTCCATGCGCATCGCCAAGGACGGGACCTGGTTCTACCGGGGCTCGCCGATCGGGCGGAAGGAACTGGTCTGCCTTTTCGCCTCCGTCCTCAAGCGCGAATCGGATGGCAGCTACTGGCTGGAGACGCCGGTGGAGCGCGGCCGGATCGAGGTGGACGACGCGCCCTTCGTGGCGGTGGAGATGTGGTGGCGCAGCTGCGCCGATCCCTTCACCCAGAACCCCGAGCCGAAGCAGTGCCTGACCTTCCGTACCAACCTCGATGAGATGGTGACGGCGGATGCTGAACACCCCATCCGCGTCGCCATCGACCCCGCCACGCGCGAACCCCGCCCCTACATCACCGTCCGCCCGGGGCTGGAGGCGCGCATCAACCGCGCCGTCTTCTACGAACTCGTGGCCCTCGCTCAGCCGGAGACGGTGGCGGGCCGCGCCGTGGTCGGCGTGTGGTCCGAGGGCGTGTTCTTCCCGATCGACGATGCCCCCGCCGCCACCGATGACGGGGATGAGGATGACGACGACGACGACGCCTATGGCCAGGCGGCGGAGTGAGTAGCCAGGGTCGCGGCACTTCGCTCGCGCTGCGTCCCGCCCTGCCGAGCCGGGCCGAGATCGCCGCCCGCCTCGCCGATCCCGCCCGCCGCGCTGCCGCCCGCGATGTGGGGTTCGAGGAGCGGGACATCTTCGTCCATCGCCCGAACGGCCCGGTGGCCGCCGCGGTGCTGATCCCGCTGGTCTGGCATGCGCACGGCCCCGGCATCCTGCTGACCGTGCGGTCCGACCGGCTGTCCTCTCACGCCGGGCAGGTCGCCTTCCCCGGCGGCCGGGTGGAGCCGGGCGAGACGGCGGAAGCCGCGGCGGTGCGGGAGGCGGCGGAGGAGGTGGGTCTCGATCCGCGCCTGCCCGTCATCGCCGGCACGCTGCCGGAATACCTGACCGGCACCGGCTATCGGGTGACGCCGGTGGTGGCCTTCCTCGACCCACCGCTGTCGCTGACGCCGGAGCCCGGCGAGGTGCAGGCGATCTTCGAATTGCCGCTGGCCACCGTGCTGGATCCCGAGGCGCCGTCCCGCAAGACGCGGGAAGTGCGCGGGGCGATGCGGGAATACTGGGTCTGGCCGCATGACGAGCATCTGATCTGGGGGGCGACCGCCGCCATGCTGATGGGCTTCGCCCGTCTGCTGCGGGATTGAGGCGCCCCCGATGATCGCCCTCGACGCCCTTCTGCTGCTGCTCCTGCCCCTGGCGGCCTACCTGTTGTGGCGGCGCTTCGGCCCGGCGAACGGGGAGCCTTCCTCCGCCGCGCTGCTGGGCCTGGCGCTGGCCGTCGCGGTGATGATCGGGACGGGGCTCTGGTATGGCCTGTCCCACAGCATCGCCCCCGGCACCGCCTATGTCCCCGCCCGGCTTGGTGGGGATGGCGAGGTGACGCCGGGGCATGGGGAGCCGCGTCGGTGACTGGGGCTGATGTCCCGCAGGACCGCATCGCGCCGCCACCCTTCCTCGCCGACCCCGCCCCCGCCGCCGTGCTCGCCGCCCTGCCGGGCGCGCGGGCCGTCGGTGGCTGCGTGCGGGATGCGCTGGCCGGGGTGGCGGTGCATGACATCGATGTCGCGGCACCGCTGCCGCCGGCGGAGATCGCCGACAGGCTGAAGGCGGCTGGGCTCAAGGTGTTCGAGACCGGCCTAGCCCACGGCACCGTCACCGCCGTGCTGGACCACCAGCCGGTGGAGGTGACGGCGCTGCGCCGCGACCTCGCCACCGATGGCCGCCACGCGGAGGTCGCCTGGACCACCGATTGGCGCCAGGACGCGGCGCGCCGGGACTTCACCATCAACGCCATGTCCTGCGATGCCGAGGGCCGGCTGTGGGATTACTTCGGCGGCCGCGCCGACCTCGCGGCGGGGCTGGTCCGCTTCGTGGGGGACCCCGAGACGCGGCTGGCCGAGGACTACCTCCGTGCCCTGCGCTTCTTTCGCTTCCAGGCCCGCTATGGACAGGGGGCGCCCGACCCGGCGGCGCTGGCGGCGATCCGCGGCGCGGTGGAAGGGCTGGCCCGCCGGATCGCGCCGGAGCGGATTTGGATGGAGCTGAAGCGACTGCTGGAAGCAGCCGCGCCCAGCGGCGCCCTGGACCTCATGGAGGCGACCGGCATCCGCGACGCCGTGCTGCCGGAAGGCGCCTGCCCAGACCTGCTCGGCGCCGCCATTGCCCGCGGCCTGCCGGTGGACCCGGTGCTGCGGATGGCCGTGCTGGTGCCGCGGGCGGCGCGGTGTGACGCCCTGCCGGGGCGCCTCCGCTGGTCGCGGGAGGAGACGGGACAGTTCCGGGCGGCGCGCGATGTGTCCCTGGTTCCCGCAGACCCAGCGGGCGACGACCTGCGCCGTCTGCTGGCCGACCACGCGCTGCCCCGGCTGCTCGACCGCTGCCATGTGGCGGAGGCCTGGGGCGAGGTCCAGGGGGGGGACCCCGGCGACTGGCCGGCGCTGCGCGCCCGATTCGCCGCGGAGCCGGTGCCGGTCTTCCCGCTGCGCGGGCAGGATGTGCTGGACCGGGGGCAGGCGCCGGGGGCGGCGGTCGGCCGGATGATGATGCGGCTGCGGGGCTGGTGGCTCGCTGGCGGCTGCCGGGCCGGGCGGGCCGAATGCCTCGCGGAACTCGATCGGGTGTTGGCTGCCGAAGCATCCGGCCCAGGCGGCGGAATGTCCGGGACGGCGGACGGGACCACCGCCCCGGACTGAACGCCACGGGGTCCTGACTCCCCACGACGACCGGAACGAATAGAGAACTAGCACGCAGCTTCTGGCGGCGCAAGACTGGACAGCTCTCCGGCCGCCTCTGCAGTGCCGAGTCGGGACCCTCGCGGCCGAGCCGGGGCCGGGCTACAGGGCGCCCATGGCCCGCCGCCCCGCCTTCGATGCCGCCTCCCTCCCGCTGATCCGCCGGCTGTGGAGGGACTACATCCGGTGCCACCCGAAGGGGTTGGCGCTGGCCATCCTCTGCACGCTTGGCGTCGCCGGGACGACGGCGCTCTATCCGCTGATCATCCAGCGGGCGTTCAATCTGTTCGCCGCCGAGGACGCGCAGGTGGTGTACCTGCTGCCGCCGGTGATCATCGCCGTCACCCTGGCGCGGGCGCTGACCATGTATGGCCAGGCGGTGGCGATGCAGTCCGTCGTGCTTGCCGTCATCACCCATCTGCAACGCGACCTGTTCCGCGCCCTGACCCGGGCCGACCTGGTGACGGTGGCGCGGGATGCGCCGGCGCGGCATGCCGCCCGCTTCACCACCGATGCCTCCCTGATCCGGGAAGCGCTGAGCAAGGCGATCAG
>CANJXD010000166.1 GCA_947478535.1 Acetobacteraceae bacterium | reverse complement strand
GCCGCTTTCCCTTCCTCGGGCAGTTCCGGGATGTGGTGATTTCGGCGGAGGAGCGGCTGCTGAAGCCGGACCCCGCCATCTATCACCGGCTGCTGGATCGCAACGGGCTGGTGGCCGGGGAATGCCTGTTCATCGATGACAGCGAGAAGAACGTCCTCGCCGCCCGCGCGGTTGGCATGGCGGCGCACCATTTTCGGGGCGCCGAAGGGCTGGCGGCCGAGCTGCGCGGGCTCGGCCTTCTCCCTTAGAGGTTGGCGAGGTCCACCAGCACCTGCGCCAGCACCCGCGCCCCGGCGGCGACCTGCGCGGGGGTGCTGTATTCCGAGGGATGGTGGCTGACGCCGCCGCGGCAGGGGATGAAGATCATCCCTGCCGGGCAGATCGGCACCATGAACTGCGCATCGTGGAACGCGCCGGAGGGCAGGCGGCGGGACCCCAGGCCCTGGGCGCGGGCCGCCCGCTCGATGGCGTCGCGCACCACGGGGTGGAACTGCGCCGGCAGGGCGTGGAAGCGCGGCGTGACGGTGGCGCGGCAGGTTGTCATCGCCGCCTTCACCACGGCCTCGATCCGGTCGCCGCGCTCGGTCAGCACCGCCGCATCCGGATGGCGGAAATCGATGCTGAAGCGGACGCGGTCGGCCACGGTATTGGAGGAATTCGGCAGCACCTCGATCTTGCCGACGGTGAAGCGCAGGATATCGGCGGGGTCCTGCATCAGCGCGTTCAGCGCGGTGATGGCGCGGACCATGTCCTGCACCGCATCCTGGCGCAGCCGCAGCGGGGTCGTGCCGGCGTGGTCGGTGCGGCCCTCGATCTCCACCAGGAACCAGCGGCTGCCCTGGATGCCGGTGACGACGCCGATATCCAGCCCCTCCGCCTCCAGCAGCGGCCCCTGCTCGATATGTGGCTCGACATAGGCGAAGGGTGCCTGGCCCTCCACAACCCCGAGCGGGCGGCGGGGGATATCGGCCTCGCTGTCCAGCAGCGTCTTCAGTTCATCGCCGAAGCGCAGGCCCTCGGCATCCGTCACGGCGTCCCAGGTCCCGGGGGGGCTGTGGCCGGACCAGGCCATGCTGCCCATGCAGCCCGGGGCGAAGCGGCCGCCTTCCTCATTCGTCCAGGCGACGATGTCGATCGGGCGCTTCGTCGCGACCCCCGCCTCCCGCAGCGCCTGCACGGCTTCCAGCGCCGCCAGTACGCCCCAGATGCCGTCGAAGCGGCCGCCATTGGGCTGGCTGTCCATGTGGCTGCCGGCCATCACCGGCGCGGCACCCGGCTCCGTCCCCTCATGCCGCAGGAACAGGTTGCCCAGCACATCGACCGAGGCCGTAAGCCCCAGCGGTGCGGCCCAGGAGAGCAGCAGGCGGCGCGATTGCCGGTCGAGCTCCGTCAGCGCGGCGCGGTTCACACCCTCCCCGGGGATGGCGCCGAGCCGGGCCATCTGCATCAGCCGGTCCCATTGCCGGGCCTCGCTGACCGCTGCCACCGCGTTCGGCGCCACTGGCTTGCCATCCATGCCGGAGAAATCCCTGCCTGCTCCGCCCCTGTTTGGGGGGCGGAGGCGGTGGAATCAATCCGGCGTCGCCGTCAGGGCAGCCGGACGGTCAGGTTCAGCGCCCGGATCGCCTCCGCCGGGCCGGCCGCCACCAGGGCCTGGACCTCGGTGAAGGTCAGCGGCTTGGCGGGTGCCACCGCAAACTCGATCTCCCGCGGTTGGCGGATGAAGCTGGCCAGGGCTTCGCGGATCGGCTGGAAGGGATCGGGCCCCGCCGCCTGCGCCGTGCCGCCCTTGCCCGGGGGTGGGCCGCCGCGCTGGGTTTGGGCGCCGGGGATCGGGAAGGTCAGCGCCATCTGCGCCCATTGCTCGCGCAGGCGCGCTTCGGGCTGCCGGCTCTGCCGTGCCTGCCAGGCGATGGTCCGGCCGAGCAGCCCCTGTTCGCGCCAGCCCAGGCTGAAGGCCACGACGCGGCTGTTCATCATCTGCGCCATCGCTTGGTCATCCGCCGCCTGGCCGGCCTCGGTCAGCGGTATGCCGGTGAAGCGGCCGCCCAGGGTCAGCGTGCCCGCCTGGTCCCAACTCGCGCGGATCGGCGCGATGGCCAACATCCCGCCCTGGCGTTGCGCCGTGCCGCGGATTTCGGCCCCGCCGGCGATCTCCGCATAGCCCAGTTGTTCGAGCCACGGCACGGTGCCGCGCGGCAGCGCGAGGCGCAGCCCTTCCATCACCAGCGCGCCGGCGATGGCGCCATCCGCCGCCTTGTCACCCTCCGAGGCCAGGGAGCCGATGCTCGCCAGGGGCTGGCCCCCGGTCTCCGCCACGATGCCTTCGAGGCGGATGAGCTGGCGCGTGCCCACCACCGGGTCCGGCGGCTGGACGCCATCGATATAGGCCCGGACCGTGCCGGCGCCGTCGATCCCCTCGGCGAGGGCGCGGCCGAGCCGGACGGTTCCCAGCCCGAGATCGCCGAACCGCGCATCGACGCGCAGCCCTTCCGCCACCAGGTTCGTCAGCTCTCCCGGCACCCAGTTCCGCAACGCGATTCGCCCGAGATCAACGGCCACATCCTTGTCCGGATCCGCCAGCGCGGCGCCTTCGATGACAAGGTTGCGGACGGTGAAGTCCCGCGCCCGCGGCCTGATAGGCCAGCCCCTCCACCACCGCCTGGCCGAGCCGGCCCGGCGCATAGCCCTGCGCCACGAAGCGCCCGAGGGTCAGCGTGCCGGTGGCCCCGGTAGCGTTGAGCCCGGCCGCTTCCACCACGCCGATATCGAACCGCGTCAGGTCCAGCGCGGCGCCGGGGGCGGGCAGGGCCATGTCGCCGAGCACCAGGCTGTCCAGCGTCGCGCGGTCGCCCTTGTCGCCTTCGGCCATGACGAGGTCACGGAATTCGGCGCGGCCGAGGCGGGCATCCGTCACCTCCCGCACCAGCACATCGCTGGCGGTGATGCGGCCATCGGGGCGGGTGATCTCCAGCGCGAAAAGCCGGGCGCTGCCGCTGGCGGGGTCCAGCTCCCGCCTCGCCCAGGTGATGCGGGTCCCGGCGCCGAGGCTGGCGCGCAGGCGCTCGATCGCGGCATCGAGCCGGCGTTCCGCTTCCGCCTGTGCCAGGGCAGCGCCACCAAAGGCGAGGCCGAGTGTCAGCCCGCCGGCGATACCGAGGATGATGAAGCGACGGCGCATCGGAGTCTCCCGTGGGGGTTGTGCCCAGTGTAGGGCCGCAGGGGGGGCGCCTGAAAGCGGAGCGCGCGGTGTGTTGAACTGGGCTGGACAATCCAGGGCAGGAAGATTTACTGATTGGTATCTTCCTGATCCAAGAGGAAACGTCCCGTGACAACAAACCGAATCGGCCGCCGGGCGCTGCTCGGCGCGGGTGCAGCGCTGTTAGGCTGGCCCGGGCTTGGGGTCGGGCCCGCGCTGGCACAGGATGGCAGCCAACCCATCCGCATCGTCATCCCCTATGCCCCGGGTGGCGGCAGCGACATCCTGGCGCGGCCCATCCTGCCGTCTCTCTCGGAAGCGATGGGTAGGGCGGTGATCGTGGAGAATCGCGGCGGTGCCGCCGGCAATATCGGCGCGGCCCAGGTCGCCCGGGCGGCGCCGGATGGATTGACGCTGGTGATGGCCAACAACTCCCACACCATCAACCCCTTCCTCTATCGCAATGTCGGCTACGACATGGCCCGGGGGTTCGAGCCGATTTCGCTGGTGGGCACCTCGCCGCTGATCGTCGTGGTGCCGGCCAATGTCCCGGCCCGCAGCATCGAGGATCTGGTGGCGCTGGCGCGGGCGCGGCCGGGCGGGCTGAATTTCGGCAGCCCGGGGGCGGGGACGCCGGGCCACCTGGCGGCGGCGCTGTTCAACGGGCTGATGGGGCTGAACGCCGTGCATGTGCCCTATCAGGGCAGCGGCCCCACCACGATCGCGCTGTTGCAGGGGGAGGTGCAGTTCAGCTTTTCCACGCCCGCCGCGGTGGAGGCGCATATCCGATCCGGCGCGCTGCGGCCGCTGGCCGTCACCTCCAAGGCCCGGTTCGCCGCCTTCCCGGAGACCCCGGCGCTGGCGGAGACGGGGCTTGCGCCGCTGGCGGATTTCGATGTCGCGGTGTGGTGGGGGCTGCTGGCCCCGGCGGGCACGGATCCCGTCTTCCTCGATCGCATGGCGGCGGCGGTGGCGGCGGCGATTGCCGTGCCGCGCATCCGGGATACCTGGCTGACCCAGGGCATGGTGCCGCGCGCGACGAGCCGGGCCGAATTCCGCGCCCTGATCGCCACCGAGTTGACGCGTTGGGAAAGGGTGGTGGCGGATAACCGCATCACCGTGGACTGATGCCCGAAACCGATCCCGACCGCGGCCTGGACCCGGAATGCGCTGCCATCCTGCGGCTGGTGAACACCCAGCCGCCGATGCACACCCAGCCCATCCCGGCGCTGCGGGCGCGCCGCGCCGTGTTGCATCTGCCGGAATGTGCCGGGGCCGCCTCGGCGGAGGACCTGACGATCCCCGGTCCGGCAGGGCCGCTGCAGGCACGGCTCTATCGTCCGGCGCCCGCTGGGGGAACGCCGCCGCTGGTGGTGTTCTTCCATGGCGGCGGCTTCGTCTTCGGCAGCCTCGACAGCCATTACGATGGGCTGTGCCGCGCGATCTGCGGGGAAGCGGGGGCGCTGGTGCTCTCCGTCGATTATCGCCTGGCGCCGGAGCACCCTTTCCCCGCCGCGCTCGATGACTGCCTCGCGGCGATGCGCTTCGCGCAAGCACGGGCGGAAGGCTGGGGCGCCGATCCGCGCAGGCTGGTGGTGGCCGGCGGCAGCGCGGGGGGCAACCTCGCCGCCGTCACGGCGCTGCGGCTGCGCGATGAAGGCGGGCCAGCGCTGGCGGGGCAGTTGCTGATCTATCCCGTCATCGGCCTGCCCGGCAGCGCTGGCAGCTACGCCGAATTCGCGGAAGGCCATCACCTGACGCGCGCCGACATGGAGTGGTTCTGGGCGCAATACCTGCGCGATGCCGCCGATGCCGCGCACCCCTATGCCGTGCCGCTGCGCGCCAGATCCCTTGCCGGGCTGCCGCCGGCCCACGTGCTGACCGCCGGCTGCGACCCGCTGCGCGATGAGGGGGAGGATTACGCGGCGGCGATGCGGGCTGCCGGCGTCGCGGTGGAACAGGTGCGGGAGGACGGCATGATCCACGGTTTCCTTGCCTTCCCGACGCAACGCGCGGCCGGCATCGTCCGCCGCGCGGCGGGCTGGGTGCGGGGGCTGCCGCCGGCGGGGTGATCCAAGCCCCCTTGCGGTCAGGACATGCTTTCGCGATTGTTGCGGCGCAACACGGCCCTGGCCGTTCCCTTTCTGAACGGCGCCCCGGCGCCGCTGGATGCCGCCAAGATGGACCTTTCCTACCTCGCCGATTGGGCCAACCTGCTGATCCGCTGGCTGCACCTGATCACCGGCATCGCCTGGATCGGCACCAGCTTCTACTTCATCGGGCTCGACAACCAGTTGGACCCGCCGCGCGACGGCAACCCCCGCGTGAAGGGGGAACAATGGTCGATCCATGGTGGCGGCTTCTACCACAAGCAGAAGTATCTGGTGGCGCCGGCGTCGCTGCCGGAAAAGCTGCACTGGTTCAAATGGGAAGCCTACTGGACCTGGATCAGCGGTTTTTCGCTGTTCATGCTGATCTACTGGCGCGAAGCCTCCACCTACCTGATCGATCCGGCGGTGCTCGATATCGGCCCCGGCACGGCGGTGGCGATCTCGGCGGCGATGCTGGTGCTGGGCTGGGTGCTCTACGACCTCGTCTGCCGGTCGAAGTTCGGGGAGAATGATCGCAACCTGTCGATCTTCGGCGTGGTGCTGCTGGTGGCGGTGGCCTTCATCGCCTGCAAGGTGTTCTCCGGCCGCGGCGCCTTCCTGCAGATCGGCGCGATGACGGGCACGATCATGGTGGCCAATGTCGTCATGTGCATCATGCCGGGCCAGCGCAAGATGGTCGCCGCCATGCAGGCGGGGCAGGAGCCGGATCCGAAATACGGCCGCTGGGGCAAGCAGCGCAGCGTCCACAACACCTACCTGACGCTGCCTGTCATCTTCCTGATGGTCAGCCCGCATTACCCCATGACCTGGGGCAGCGAATGGAACTGGGTGGTGCTGCTGGCCATCACCCTGGTGGGCGCGCTGGTGCGGCAGTTCTTCGTGCAGATGCAGTTCGGGCGGAAGCAGATCGCACTGCCCATCGTCGCGGTCGCTGTCCTCGCGGTGCTCGCCTTCGCCCTGCAGCCGAAGCGCGGGCCGGACCTTGCCGGCGTCGATGTGCCGAGCTTCGCGGAAGTGCAGGCCATCACCGCCGCGCGCTGCGCCTCCTGCCACGCCGCGCGGCCGACGCAGGAAGGCATCGCCGCGCCGCCGAAGGGCGTGCGCTTTGATGAACCCGCGCAGATCCGCCGTTGGGCGCAGGCGATGCGCCAGCAGGTGGCGACCGAAGCCATGCCGCCGGGCAACCTCACAGAGATCACAGGGGAGGAACGCGCCAAGCTCCTCGCCTGGATCGCCGCCGGGGCGAGGGCGGAGTGATGAAGGCGAGCGCGCTGACGACGCATGTGCTGGACACCGCCACGGGCCGGCCCGCCCAGGGTGTGCTGGTGGAGTTGTTCCGGCTGGACGGCGAGGCGCGGTCCAAGGTGGCGGAGGCGCTGACCAATAGCGATGGCCGCACCGACGCACCGCTGATGACCGCCGAGGATTTCAAGGGCGGCACCTACGAGCTGCGCTTTCACGTCGGCTCTTATTTCGGCGGCGTGGGCTTTCTCGATGTGGTGCCGATCGCCGTCACGCTGCGGGCCGGGGAGGGGCACTACCACGTGCCGTTGCTCTGCTCGCCCTGGAGCTATTCGACCTATCGCGGTTCCTGACCCCGTCTTGCCGCCACCCGCAGCCGCGGGCACCCTGCCCGGAATGGGTGGGGAACGGATGTGAGCATGAAGGGCGCGGATTGGCTGGCGGGGAGCCTCGCGGCTTCGGGCCAGACGCATGTGTTTTTCGTCGATGCGGTGCTGCGGCCGACCCTGCTGGCGCTGTCGCGGCTCGGCGTGAAGCCGGTGCTGGGGCACACGGAAAAGGCCGCCGTCTACATGGCCGATGCCTATGCCCGCGTCAGCGGACGGCCCGGCGTCGTGGCCTGCCAATCCGTCGGTGCGGCGAACCTCGCGGCCGGGTTGCAGGATGCCTTTCTCGCCCGCAGCCCCGTCATCGCGCTGACCGGGCGCAAGCCGCCGGTCGCGCAGCATCGCAACGCCTATCAGGAAGTGGCGCACGCGCCGTTGTTCCAGGCGGTGACGAAATTCTCGGCGGAGGTCGAGCAGGCCGCCCATCTGCCCCGCCTGCTGCGCCAGGCCTGGGCGGCGGCGGTGACGGTACCGACGCGCCCCACCCATCTCGACCTCAACGGGCTGATGGCGGAGATCATCGAGCAAGGTAGCGTCGATGAACCGCCCGCCGACCTCTCCGCCCTCGCCGTGCCGCGCTTTCGCGCCGCGCCCGATCCCGATGCGGTGGCGGCGGCCGTGGCGGCGGTCGCCACACCGGGCCGCATCGTTATCCTCGCCGGCGATGGCGCCCTGCAATCCGGCTGCGGGGCCGAAGTGCTCGCCTTGGCGGAGGCGCTGGAAGCCCCGGTGCTGACGACGCTCGGCGCGCGGTCGCTGCTGCCGACGCGCCATCCCCGCGTCGCCGGTGTCGCCGGCACCTATTCCTCGGCACCCGCCAACCAGGTGCTGGAGATGGCCTCGCTGGTGGTCGCCATCGGCTGCGACCTCGGTGACCAGGTCACCCATGGCTGGCGCCTGCCGCGCGCCGGCGTGCCGCTGATCCAGATCGACGCGGACCCTCTCGAATTCGACCGCAGCCTGCCGGCCACGGTCGCCCTGCTGGGCGATCCGCGCGCGGTGCTGCGCGAAGTGCTGGACCAACTCGGCCCGCAATCCCGCGATGCCACCTTCGCGGCGGACGCGGCGGCATTGGTGGCCGCGTGGCGGGAGAGCGTCGCGCCACGGCTGGCCAGCGAGGTGGTGCCGATCGACCCGGCGCGGCTCTGCGCCGAGATCACGGCGGCGTTGCCGGCGGATGCCATCCTCGTCGCCGATACCGGCTATTCCGGCATCTGGACGGGCACGCTGGTCGATCTCGACGCGCAGGGCTACCAGCGCGCGGCGGGCTCGCTCGGCTGGGCCTTCCCGGCGGCGCTCGGCGCCAAATGCGCGGCGCCCGGGAGGCCTGTGGTGTGCTGGTCCGGCGACGGCGCCTTCCACTACCACCTGGCGGAGCTGGAGACGGCGAAGCGCCTCGGTCTCGCGGTGGTCTGCATCATCAACAACAATGGCGGCTTCGGCCAGGGCTGGCCGAATGTGCGGCGCATGGCCGGCAATGACAGCGACGCCGCGGCGGAACTTCTGCGCTTCGGCGGCGGGTCGGATTTCGCCGCCATCGCGCGCGGCTTCGGGCTGCGCGGCATCACCGTGGACCGGCCGGAGGCCATCGGGCCCGCCCTGCGGGAAGCGCTCGCGGCGGGGGAGACGGTGGTGATCGATGTCCGCACCGATATCGAAAGCCGCGCCCCCGAACCCTATACCCCGGCGGAGTGAGAGCGATGGGCATCAAGGTCGCGGTGATCGGCGCCGGCACGATGGGCCACGCCCTCGCGCTGGTTTATGCGCTGGGCGGGCATGAGGTGCGGCTGACCGACAGTTCCATGGCCATGCTCGACAAGGCCGGCGGGCTGATGGAAACCGCGCTCGCCACGCTGGTCGCGGCCGATGAGGCGCCACCGGACTGCGACGCGGATTGGCTGCACCAGCAGGTGACGCGGCTGCCGACGCTGGCCGAGACGGTGGAGGGCGTGGACCTCATCGTCGAGGCCGTGAGCGAGAAGCCCGAGATCAAGCGCATCGTCTTCGCGCAGCTGGATGCGGTAGCGCCGATGGAGGCGATCTTCGCTTCCAACACCTCCTACCTCGATCCCTTTCCGCTGATCCCGGAGCGGCGGCAGAAGCGCGCCGTCATCATGCATTGGTACACGCCGCCCTATCTGGTCGATCTCGTGGATATCGTCGGCGGCCCGGTTTGCGATCCGGCCGTGGTCGAGTTCTGCCGCGAGCTTTGCGTGATGATGGGCAAGGCGCCGATCGTCATGCGGAAATTCGTCCCCGGCTACATCGCCAACCGCGTGCAATCCGCCATGGGCCTCGAGGTGCAGAAGCTGCTGGATGAGGGTGTGGCGACGGCCGAGGAGATCGACACCGCGATCATCGAGGGCATTGCGCTGCGCCTGCCCATCCTCGGGGTCTTGGCCAAGGCCGATTTCACCGGCCTCGCCTTCATGCAGGCGAGCCTGACGAACAAGATGTATCAGCCGCCGGCGGTGCGCGGGAAATGCGACGCGCTGGATGAAGCAGTGGCGGAGGGCCGCACCGGCGTGATGGCCGGCGCTGGCTTCTATGATTGGCGCGGCGCCGATGGGAAGGCCGATACGGCCGCGCTGTTCGAGGCGCGGGACCAGCGGCTGATGGCGCTGAAGCGCGCGATACGGCAGATCGGCACGATGGCGGGCCAAGGACGCGACAGATGATCACCTATGACCTCAAGGGCAAGACGGCGCTGGTGACGGGCGGTGCTTCCGGCATCGGCTATGCGACGGCGGTCCTGCTCGCGCGAAGTGGTTGCACGGTGGCCATCAACCACCTGGCCGATGACCCTCGCGGGCCGGAGGCGGTGGCCCGGCTGGCGGCCGAGACGGGGGCGCGGGTGATCGGTGCGCCGGGCAATGTCGGCGATGCCGAGGATGCGGCCCGGATGGTGACGCAGGCTGTCACCGATCTCGGGCGGCTCGACTATCTCGTGAACAATGCCGGCACGCCGGGCACCAAGACCACCATCGCGCCGGGCGAGTTGGACCGCTTGACGGAGGAGCTTTGGCAGGCGGTGCTGGAGGTCAACCTGCTGGGCGTGTTCCGCTGCGCCAAGGCCGCGGCGCCGGCCTTGAAGGCTTCGCGGGGCGCGATGGTGAACACCGCGTCCATCGCCGGCATCAATTCCGCCGGGTCTTCCATGGCTTATGGCGCGACGAAGGCCGGGGTGATTTCGCTGACGAAGAATTTCGCCCGTGCCCTGGCGCCGGAGGCCCGCGCGAATGCCGTGGCGCCCGGGGCAGTGGACAGCACCTGGCAGATCGAGTGGACCAACGAACAGCGCGCCAATTCGATCGACAATGCCTTGCTGAAGCGTCGCTGCACGCCGGAGGATCTGGCCGAGGTGATCGTCTTCCTCCTCGCCGGCGCCGCGATGGTCACCGGCCAGACGGTCGTCGTTGACGGTGGTTTGACGGGGTGGATTCAACATCCGTAGCGAACACCACCGCGGCTCTGTGTTTCGCCCCGGCTGGCCAGCTTTGCAAGTAGGCTGTTGAAGGCCTCGTTTGGGGTGGCGTAGTCGAGCGTCTTCCTGGGCCGGTCGTTGAGGCTTGCGGCGATAAG
>CANJXD010000165.1 GCA_947478535.1 Acetobacteraceae bacterium | reverse complement strand
TCCAGGCCCCTTGGCTCGGCATCACCGCCTTCTGCGTGCTGGGCGGCGTGCTGACGCTGCTGATCTTCGTCGGCGAAGGGGTGCGCGATGCCTTCGATCCTCGGAAGCTGCCGGGAGGAGGGCGATGACCACGCCGCTTCTTGATGTGCGCGATCTCTCCGTGGCCTTCCGCGGCAAGCCCGTGGTGGAAGGGGTTTCGTTCCATGTGAATCGCGGGGAGACGCTGGCGCTGGTGGGGGAATCCGGCAGCGGCAAATCCGTCACCGCCCTGTCCTGCCTGCGCTTGCTGGCCTCGGGCGGCACCAACCCAGCCGGGCGCATCACGCTGGATGGCGTCGATGTGCTGTCGGCGGAGGGCGAGGCGTTGCGCCATCTCCGTGGCGGCGTCGCCGGCATGGTGTTCCAGGAACCGATGACGTCGCTGAACCCGCTGCACAGCGTCGGCCGCCAGGTGGCGGAGGCGGTGACGCTGCATCGCCCGCTCTCGGGCGCCGCACTGGATGCGCGGGTGGTCGAGCTGCTGACGCGCGCCGGCTTCCCGCAGGCGGCGGAGCGTCTCGCCGCTTTCCCGCACCAATTGTCGGGCGGCCAGCGTCAGCGCGTGATGATCGCGGCGGCGCTCGCGAATGATCCGGCGCTGTTGATCGCCGATGAGCCGACGACGGCGCTGGATGTGACGATCCAGGCGCAGATCCTCGAACTGCTGCGCGACCTCAAGCAGCGGCTTTCCATGGCCATGCTGTTGATCACGCATGACCTGCAGATCGTCCGCCGCCATGCCGACCGCGTCGTCGTCATGCGCCACGGCCAGGCGGTCGAGCAGGGCAGCGTCGAGGAGGTTTTCGGCAATCCGCAGCATGACTACACGAAGATGCTGCTGGCGACCGAGCCGCGCGGCCGCCCGCGCCCCGTGCCAGCGGGGGCGCCGGAAGTGCTGAGCGGCGATGGCATCAAGGTGCATTTCCCGATCCGCCGCGGCGTGATGCGCAAGACCGTGGCGGTGGTGAAGGCCGTGGATGGCGTCTCCCTCTCGATCCGGGAGGGTGAGACGCTGGGGCTGGTCGGCGAAAGCGGGTCCGGCAAGACCACGCTCGGCCTTGCCTTGTTGCGGCTGGAGACCTCGGAAGGCCCGATCCGCTTCGAGGGGCAGGAGATCCAGGGCCTTGATCGCGGGGCGCTGCGGCCGCTGCGCCGGCGCATGCAGATCGTCTTTCAGGACCCCTATGGCAGCCTGTCCCCCCGCATGACGGTCGGCGAGATCGTGGGGGAGGGGCTGCGCGTGCATGAACGCCTTTCGGCCGAGGCGCAGGCCGCGCGGGTGGCGGAGGCGCTGGTCGAGGTGGGGCTCGATCCCGCGATGATCGAACGCTACCCCCATGAATTCAGCGGCGGCCAGCGCCAGCGCATCGCCATCGCCCGCGCCCTGGTGCTGAAGCCGCGTCTGGTGGTGCTGGACGAGCCGACCAGCGCGCTCGATGTCAGCGTGCAGGCGCAGGTGGTGGAATTGCTGCGCGACCTGCAGGTGAAGCACCGCCTCGCCTATCTGTTCATCTCCCACGACCTGCGCGTGGTCCGCGCGCTGGCGCATCGGATCGTCGTGCTGAAGGACGGCCGGGTGGTGGAGGAAGGGGAGGCGGAGGCGGTTGTCGGCGCGCCCCGGGAAGCCTACACGCGCGCCCTGATGGCGGCGGCTTTCGATCTGAGCGCCGCGCCGGGAGAGGGCCACGTCCGGACATGAGCGAAGTGGATGAGGATGCGGGCGGCCGCCCGCCGCTCGACCTTCTGCGGGGCCTGCTGGACCAGCAGGTGCTGAAGCTCGGCGTGCATATCCGCAAGATGAATTCGCCGGGCAGCCCCGTCTATCAATATGGCGAGAATATCTGGCCCGCCGCCGTCGTCCTCGGCAGCTCCTTCCTCGGCACTGCTTTGGTGCATTGGTACCTGGGGGCCGCGATCCTTGCCCTCGGCTGCTGGTGGTGGCTGGGCACGGTGCAGCCGCGCATCCGCGATGGCGTCTTCGAGCGCACCAGCGGCTGGGTTCTGCAATCCGAGACCCATTTCGATGCGCTCTGGGCGAAGGGCGTGCTGAGCCTCTATGCCGAATTGCCGGATGGCCGGAAGTTCGCCGCGACCAAGCGGGACGACTGGCGCAGCTTCACCCGGCTTGTCTTGCGGGAGTCCGCGTAATGGCTGTTCTGCTGTCCACCAAGGCCTCCACCATGGAGTGGTGGCGCCGCGCGCTGCTCGCCGTCGATCCGACGCTGACGATCCGGCTGTTTCCCGATGCCGGTGACCCCGCGGAGATCGAGGCCGCGGTGGTCTGGACCGCGCATGACATGGCGGAGCTGCGCCGCTACCCGAACCTCAAGCTCATCGTGTCGATGGGCGCGGGGGTGGACCATCTGCTGCGCCCGCCAGGGCCGCCGCCGGGCATTCCGGTGGCGCGCCTGGTGGACCGCATGCTGACGACGCAGATGGGCGAATGGGTGCTGCTGAACGTGCTGCGCTTCCATCGGCAGGATGTCGATTACCGCGCCCAGCAGGTGGCGCGCCTCTGGGCCGAGCTGCCGGCGCCGGTCACGGCGGAGACGCGCATCGGCATCCTCGGCCTTGGCGAGCTCGGTACCCATGCGGCGGGGCTGCTGCGGCGCCTCGGCTTCCCCGTGATGGGGTGGACCCGCCGGCCAAAGGCGGTGGAAGGGGTGGAGAATTTCCATGGTCCGGACGGCCTGGCGGACATGGCGCGCCAGTCGAACATCCTGATCTGCCTGCTGCCGCTGACGCCGGAAACCCGCGGCATCGTCGATGCCCGGCTGCTCAACCGTCTGCCGAAGGGCGCCTTCGTCATCAACGGTGCGCGCGGCGGGCATGTGGTGGATGCGGATCTGCTGGCGGCGCTGGATGCCGGGCAGGTCGCTGGCGCCGCGCTCGATGTGTTCGAGCCAGAGCCGCTGCCCGTGAAGCACGCCTATTGGGGGCATCCGAAAGTGGTGATGACGCCGCATGCGGCCAGCATCACCATCCCGGAAAGCGCGGCGCCCCAGGTGGTTGAGAACCTGCGCCGGGCGCGGGGCGGAGAGCCGCTTATCAACCTGGTCGATTTCGGCGCCGGCTATTGAAGGCGCGCCGGGACAACCGGCGCGCCCTTTGGTCCGTCAGCCCGCCTTGCGGGGCTCGCCTGCCGCCGCGATAGCCTCACGCGCGGTCTGCTCGGCTGTCACCATGATGCCGCGCATGTCGCGCAGGAAAGCCGCACCCTTCAGGGTGCGCTGCACGAGTACGGAACGGCGGTCCATCGGGTCCACCTTGCGGCGAGCGAGGTCGAGTTCCCCCAAACGGTCCAGCGCGCGGGTGATGGCGGGCTTGGAGACGTTGAGCTCCGCCGCCAGGCCGCGGACGGTATGCGGCCCATCCGTCAGGTAGACCGTGAGGAAGACGCCGAGTTGTCGGGCCGACAGGTCCGGGCCATCGCGCCGGACGAGGGCGACGACGGTATCGCGGAGAATGCCGACGAGCTGGTCGGAAGAAATCTGGCTAGCCATGGTCTCAGATCCTTTCTCGGCACGCTTGCGCGCACCCGAAGCAGCTTTCGCCGCCTGCGGGCTGGTCTTGGCGCGGCCTGCCGGCGTGGCGCCGGCCGAAGACTGCTGCCGTGCTGTGCTCTTTCCAGAGCGTTTCGACGTGGGAAGTTCCCGTTTCATCTCGATTTCGTTACCGTCCAGCGTTGTTTTCTGCGGCGAGTACCGCCATCGCAGCCCGTGACAGCGCGCGCGCTGCCTGGATTTCCCCCCCCTCCGGGCGCCCCGGCCGGGTCTGGTCGTTCCAGGCATAGAGGTCGACATGCGCCCAGGGCAGGTCCGTGGGCACGAACTGCCGGAGGAATAACGCCGCGACCACCGCACCCGCCATGGGCTTCGAAGAAACATTGTTGATGTCGGCGACGCCGCTGTCCAGCCAAGAAACGTAACTTCTATGTAAGGGCAATCTCCAAAGAGGATCTTGCACGCGGAGGCCGAATTCGAGAATCATTTCTGCTACTTGCGCGTCATCGGAAAACAAAGCCGGCAGATCAGGGCCGAGTGCAACGCGGGCTGCACCCGTCAGGGTTGCGGCGTCCAAAATCAGCGCCGGCGCCTGTTCGGCGGCATAGGCCAGCAGGTCGCACAACACGAGTCGCCCTTCGGCGTCCGTGTTGCCGATCTCGACGCTCAGCCCCTTACGGGTGCGGATCACATCCAGCGGCCGGAACGCTGTGCCGGAGACACTGTTCTCCACCGCGCCGATCAGCAGCAACAGGCGGATCGGCGCCTTGGCGCGCATCAGCATCTCCGCCGTCGCCATCATCACCGCGGCGCCGCCCATATCCTTCTTCATCCGTAACATGCCGGCGGAGGGCTTGATGTCGAGACCACCGGTGTCGAAGCACACGCCCTTGCCGCACAGCGCGAGAAGCGGCGCATTGGCGGCACCAGGTCCTTCCCAGCGCAGGATGGCGACGCGCGGCGCGCGTGGGCTGCCCTGGCCGACCGCGGCCACGGCCGGAAAGCCCTGGCGCAGCGCCTCTCCCTCGATCACCTCGAAGCTCGCGCCATGCGCGGCCGCCAGGCGTTCCACCGCCGCCGCCAATTCGACCGGGCCGAGATGCCCGGCGGGCAGGTTGATCAAATCCCGCCCCGCATGGATCGCCGCGGCTTCATCCTGCGCGGCCTGGGTCCCCGCCGGGGCGACCAGCCTTGCGGCACGGCGCGGTTGCTTGGACTTGAACTGCGCGAAGCGATAGGCGCCGAGGCACCAACCCAGCACCGCCGCATTGGCGTCCTGCACATCCTCCAGCCGCCACAGCGATCCCTCGGGCAAGGCCATCGGCATGGCGCCGAAAGCCCATGGGCTGGTCGCGTCATCCGCATGGTCGCCGAGGCCGAGCACCGCGCCGGCGATGCCCTCGCCGCCCGGCAGCAGCCGCCACTCCTGCGCCTTGGCCGCGAAGCCGCTGGCGCGCAGGAAGGCCGCCTGCGATGGCGCCAGCCGGCCGAGAAGGGCCTCAAGATCCTGGGGCCTGACCGCGTGAAGCGGCAGGGCATCGGCCTCATCGGCTGAGAGACAGTCGATCATGGTGTCTCCGAATCGGCGTCCCCGCCACGGGCTCCGTAAGGCTCCGCGACAGGTCTAAACGCATGGTTAACAGGTGCGGACCGTAAAAATCACCGACAAGCCATTCACGCGCTGTGCACATTGGGTTGATCGGCTCCGCGCATTCCGAACCGGCCTCCCCTTGGCGACCCCCCATTTTGGCCAGTGATCTGCAACGGGAGCGGAACCGCCATGAGGGTCCCCAAGCCGTAGCCCCCCGCTGCCCCTTGCCGCAAGTCGTCTATGAGCATCTTCGCATAATAGGCTGGCTTCGGCGTCCTGAGGTGTGCCGGCCTCGGATCGGTCGCTTTGCGGGGGCGCTGAGCCGGTGCATTACTGCGGGTATGCGCCTCCTCCTCTGGTACTGGGGCCGCCGCGGTGGCGGCGCCCAGTTCACGCTTGGCCTGGCCCGTGCTCTCGCCGCGCGGCCCGGGATCGACATCGCACTGTCGGTTTCCGCGCAATGCGAACTCGCCCCGGAATTCCGCGCCCTGGGCGTGCCGATGGAGGAGGTGGAGACCTATTCGGGCCTGCTCGGCTTCGCCGCGGCGCTGCCCCGCATTCCCTTCCTGGCCAGGCGACTGGTGGCGCAGGCGAAGGGCCGGCAGGGCGTGGATGCGGTGATCTCCGGCATGACGCATCTCTTCACGCCGCTGGTGGCGCCCGCCCTGGCGCGGGCCGGCATTGCCTTCATCCCCGTGGTGCATGACGCGGCGCCGCATCCGGGGGACTTCGCCCTCGCCTGGGATTGGCGGTTGGGCCAGGAACTGGGCGTGGCGCGCGCGGCGGTGGCGCTGTCTGGACCGGTGGCGGCGGCGCTGGCGGTGCGCGTCCCCGGCCTGCCGATCATCCGCATGGCTCTGCCGGCGCTGCTCGCGTCGGGTCCCGGGGCGCCGCTTCCCCTGGTGCCGTTTCCCCCGGCGGGGGATGGCCCGCGCCTGCTCTTCTTCGGGCGCTTCCGCGCCTATAAGGGTCTCGACCTGCTGCGCGATGCCTTCGCAATTTTCCGGGCGATGCATCCCGCCGCCAGCCTTCGCGTGGTGGGGGAAGGTGATGCCGAGGCCTGCGCGCCCGGACTTGCAGCCCTGCCGGGCGTGAGCGTCGAGACCCGCTGGGTGGCGGAGGCGGAGATCCCGGGCCTGCTCGCCGGCGCCGATGCCGTGGTGCTGCCCTATCGGGAAGCCAGCCAATCCGGCATCGCGCCTCAGGCGCTGGCCATGGGAATCCCGTTGGTGGCAACGCCGGTGGGTGGCCTCACGGAACAGGTACTGGAAGGGGCGGGCGGCCTGGTCGCTGCCGAAATCTCCGCCGCGGCCCTGGCCGATGCCCTGGCGCGCCTGATGGCGCCTGGCGCGATGGCGACCCTGCGGCGGGAAGCCGCGGAGGCCGGCCGCGCCGCCGCCGATTGGGGCCCGCAGACGGATCTGCTGCTGGAAGGTCTGCGCCGAGTGCTGCCGGCCCGCTGAGACCGCCTCAGTGCGGCAGCAGTAGCCCCGTGCTCCACTGCAACAGGCCGAGCGCGAAGATGGTGGCGCCGAGGCCGAAGACGAACAGCGGTGGCATCGGCGTCAGGCGCAGCAGCAGCAGGGCCAGCGTGGCGAAGCTCGCGCGCCAGAAGGACGCGCCCAACAGCATGAGCCCGACAAAGGTCAGCACCACGAACAGAACGCCCCGCACCAAACGGCCCATGCCCGGTATTCCACGATGACCGGAGCCTTCTGACCCAGCAGGGCCGGATGGGCAAGGCGGGGCCGGGCTGGACGAGGAGGTCGTTGCAATCAGCGCGCCGCGCTGTACACCGGGGCGTATCACCGGTCGGTCCGTCAGGGCCGGGCGATCCAGGACTTCAGCCATGTGCGCTTCTTCAATCCGGCAGGCCGCCTTGCTTCTTCCCCCGCTGCGGCGCCTCGACGCCGGCCGGGACGCGGCGCTGGCGCGCCTGTCCGAGATGGAAACTGAACTGGCCCGCCTGCGGCCGCTTCCGGCGCGACTGGCGGCGGCGACGGCCGCAGCGGAGGCATGCCTTGCCGCGCGGTCGGCCGCCGCCACGCGAAGCACTCTCGACGCCATGCTCGCAGCCGCGTTGACCGGTCGCTCCTTCCGGACGCGGCTGAGCGGCGCGCCATTGGCTCTGCCGGCGGAAACGCTGCGCACGATGGTCCACTGCATCGATCCGCAGACCAACGGCATACTGGATCTCTGGGTCGAAACGGCGCACCTGACCTGGATGCAGGATCGCATGGCCCCAGGCGGCACCTTCCTCGACATCGGGTCTTCGACCGGCGCGACATCCCTGCCCACCGCGCATCGCTTCGGTGGCGCGGTCTCCATCATTGCCTATGAGCCCGCCACGCCGGCCCGCGCGCTGCTGGAACCGGCGGGCTACTCCTGCACCATGCTGGGCCACGTCCTGCTCTGCGAAGCGGCAGGCTGAACCGGCGCATGGACCCGTCACCGGTGCCACCGGCCGCCACGGCTCGGCCGCGAGCCCACACCAACCACGCCATCCAGCAACTGCGCGGCGTGGCCATCCTGCTCGTGCTTTGGATGCATCTCTCGCTCCCCTACAGCCTCTATGCCGTCCTGCCGGGTGGCCTGAACAATCCGGGCTATGCCGGGGTTGAACTGTTCTTCGTCATCAGCGGCTACGTCGTCATGACGACGCTGCGCGCGAATGGCTGGTCCGCCGGCTACTTCGTCGCCCGCCGCGCCTTCCGGCTGTATCCCACCATCCTCGTCTTCCTCGGCATTGCCCTGGCGGCGCTGCTCTGGGCCAATGGCTTTCCCGAAGGGCACCCGGGCCGCGCCATCCTGGGCGGCAGTATCGATGCCTTCCGGGCCCAGGCGATCGAGGTGCTGACCGGCACCTTCTTCGGCGCTAGCGGCACGCTCTACAGCTTCGGCGCGGTCTGGAGCCTGACGGTGGAGTTCCAGTTCTACCTGGCAGTGGCCGTCATACTGCTCGGCTGCGGCTTGGCGCGCCTGACGCCGCCTCGGACAGAGTCGCTGCTGCGGGTGCTCGCCCTCCTCGGGCTGGTCGGGCTGGTGGTGGCCCGGCTTGCCATCCTCGCGGGGGCGGTGCTGCCCCAGCCTGTCAGGCTACCGGTGGCCTGGAAGGTGGATTTCCTGCTGGCCGGCGTGTTGATTGCCCTGGCGCTGCCGCGCCGCGATTTGCCCAACGCGCGGCCGCGCTGGCTTCCACCCCTGTCGCCGGCGATGGCCCGGGCTGGGGTATGGCTGACGATCGCCGCCGGGCTCGTGGTGCTGTCCGTCGGTCCCGCACCGCCGCTGACCCCGGTGCCGGTGCCGCGCCATGATGGTCTCGCGCTGCCCATCGTGCTGCTGCTTTTCGGCGGCACCATCGCCTTCGCGACCACGCTGGCACCGGGCCTGGTGCGCGGCCGGGCCGCGCTGGTGCTGGGCTGGGTGGGGGATCGCAGCTACGGTATCTACCTTTTGCATTTCCCCTGCCTGGCGATCACCTGGTTCCTCATCACCGCCGTCTCCCCCGCAACCGCCTCGGATCCCTTGCCTTACGGGGCCCTCCAGGCCCTGATTGGCCTCAGCCTCTCCTTCCTGCTGGCGGAGGCAAGCTACCGGTGGGTGGAGCGCCCGGCGATCGGCTTCGGCGCGCGGCTGATCGGCCGATGGCGCAACCGGGGGTGAGGATACCGGGCTATCCCAGCAGATCGCTGGCCGCGTTGCGTTCCACATCGGCCTGGTAAAGCCCGGCCTGGCCAAAATCGTCCCATTCGTCGCCGTCCCAGGCCCAGTCATACTCGCTGCCCAGCCCGGCCCGGCCGCCCGGCACGCCGGGGACGTAGTTCCAGTAGTAGGGTGTCAGCCAAGTGGTCGACCCCGCATCGTAGTAGCTGGTGACGAAGACTGCGCCCTGCGCCACGCCCGCCCAGGTGGAGGCGACCTTGGAATTGATGGTGTAGCTGCCCTGCGCGCGGGCGATCACATCCCCCACCGCATAGGTCTCGAAGTCATCCAGCAGCAGGCCGCCCCAGATGTCGCCGCCGGTGGCGCGGAAGACGAAGCTGTAGAGCATATCGCGCTCTACCCTCACCTGATGGTTCCCGCCGCTGCCGAAATCATCCCATTCGTCGCCATCCCAGACGTAGTCGTATTCGCTGCCGAGCCCGCCCCGGCCGGAAGGCTGCCCGCCGGCAAAGGCCCAGAGGTAGGTGCCGAAGGTGGCACCCGTCGCGGTATCGAAATAATCTGTCGTCCAGACGGTGCCGCGGGGCTCGGCCGGCCCCCCCTGGGTTTCATAGACGATGCGATAGGTGCCCTGCGCGCCCGCCACCGTGTCGCCCACCGCGTATTGCGTGGCGTCGGCGATCATCCAGCCTGTCCAGCGGTCCCCGCCGCGGGCGGTGAAGGTCCATTGGAACAGCGCGTTGTCGATGACCCCCGCCGTGTGGATACCGCCGACGCCGAAATCATCCCACTCGTCGCCGTCCCAGGCATAGTCGTATTCGCTGCCGAGCCCGCCCTGCCCGGCCGGCACCCCGCCGAGGGTCCCCCAGAGATAGGTCTCAAGGCTGCGCCCGGTCGGCTGGTCCCAGTAATAGGTGGTCCAGACCTTGCCGCGATCGCCGGCGCCACCCCATGTCGTTTCGTAGTCGATGCGATAGGTGCCGGCACGGCCGCGCAGCGTGTCGCCGATGCGGAAGGCTTCCTCGTCATCCACCAGCCAGCCGCCGTAGCGGTCGCCATTATCGGCGGTCAGCATCCAGGCGTAGAGGCTGTCCCTCGGCATGGAGGCTCGGACCTGGCCGCCCAGGCCGAAATCATCCCAGTCGCTGCCGTTCCAGGCGTAGTCGTATTCGCTGCCGATCCCGCGCAGACCGCTGGGCCCACCTTCGTTGTTGAGCTTGTAGCTGGCGAGCCAGGTATCCGCGCTGCCGTCGTAATAGCCGAAGACCCAGGTCATTCCCTGCAATTCGGCTGGGCCATCGAAGGGCACCTCGCGCAGGATGGTATAGTGCCCCTCTGCGCCCGCCAGCGTATCCCCCACCGCGAAGGCCGTGCTGTGGCTGATGGAGGAGCCGACCCACTGGTCCCCCGTGCCATCCATCGTGAACCGATACAGGAACACGCGGTCCGGCTGCCGGTCCGCCTGCAGGGCGCCGCCCTGGCCTACCGGCACCCAGGCCGCGCCGTTCCAGGCGCGGTCCCACTCGCTGCCGAGCCCGGCGGTGCCTGCCAGGCCGCGCGCGCCGGTTTCCAGCGCGAATTCAGTCTGCGCGTAGAAATCCGTGTACCGCACCCGGTTCTCTGGACACTGGATTGCACTATGCGGCGCGCCTGAAGGTTGTGTCGAGCCAAGCGGTTCGCATGTCGAACGGGCTGCGGTGGTCGTTCTTCTCGATCAGCCATTCGGCGTTGTATCGCTCGGCGAAGGCG
>CANJXD010000164.1 GCA_947478535.1 Acetobacteraceae bacterium | reverse complement strand
TGGTGATATCCTGCGGGCGATGCGCGGCTGGCTGGGCCTCGCTCCGGCGCCGATTTTCCGTGCCCCGGGCTGGCTGGTGGGCCTGGCGGCGCGAGGCGCGGATGCGTTGGCCTGGCTTGGCTGGCGCAGCCCGATGCGGACCACCGGCATCGCGCAACTCGCCGCTGGCGTGCGGGGGCAGGCGGGGGATGCGGCGGCACTCGGGTTGCGGCTGAAGGGACTGGCGGCGTGGCTCACCGCCCATCCGGCCGGGGTGCAGGATCGCTGGTTTGCCCGGCTCTATTTGGCGAAGCCGTTGGTGCTGCTGGTGCTCGCGGTATTCTGGCTCGCGTCCGGCCTGCTCGGTTTCGCGCAGGTCGCGCGGGCGGCGGCGGTGCTGGAGGAAGCGGGCTTCGGCCCTGGCGCCGCGCGGGCGGCCGTGCTCGCAGGCAGCCTCGCCGATGTCGCGCTCGGCCTGCTGGTCCTGCACCGCGCCACGGCGCGCTGGGCGCTGGCCGGCATGATCGCGGTCAGCGCCGCCTATCTGCTGGGGGCGACGGCCTGGCGCCCCGATCTGTGGCTGGACCCGCTCGGCCCACTGGTGAAGGTGATGCCGGGGGCGATGCTGGCGGCGGTGGCGCTCGGGATGATCGAGGAACGATGAGCCTGTTCCTGCTGGCGAAGGTTTTGCACATTGTCGGCGCCGCCGTGCTGCTTGGCACCGGGGCGGGGATCGCCTTCTTCATGCTGATGGGGCATCGCGGCGGGGATGCCCGGGTCATCGCCCATACGGCGGGCGTAGTGGTGCTGGCGGATATGGTGTTCACGGCGACGGCGGTGGTCGCCCAGCCCATCACCGGCGCCGCGCTGGCGATGCTGGGGGGCTATTCGCTGGCGGAGGGTTGGATCCTGGCCAGCCTTGCCTTGTATGGCGTGACTGGCCTGTTCTGGCTGCCCGTGGTGTGGATGCAGGCGCGGATGCGCGACCTCGCGCGGGACGCGGTGGCGCGGGGCACGCCGCTGCCACCGGCCTATCACCGCCTGTTCCGCGCGTGGTTCGCCTGCGGCTTCCCGGCCTTCGCCGCCGTGCTCGGCATCATCGTGCTGATGGTGGCGCGGCCTGGGTTCTGAAGCGCGCTTCACCCATACAGCCACCCCGCCATCGCCTGGTACAGCGGCAGGCCGATGATGATGTTGAAGGGGAAGGTGATCCCCAGCGCGCAGGTCAGGTAGAAGCCGGGATTGGCCTCCGGCAGCGCCTGGCGCACCGCGGCGGGGGCGGCGATGTAGCTGGCGCTGGCCGCCAGCGTCGCCAGCACCACCGCGCCGCCTTCGCTCAGCCCGACGGCCTGTGCCACCACAAGCCCGGCCACGGCATGGATCGGCGGGGCGATCAGCGCGAAGGCCACCAGGCGCCGGCCGGCGCCGGAGAATTCGCCCAGCCGCTGCGCGGTCACCCGGCCCAGCTCCAGCAGGAACAGGCAGAGCGCCCCCGGGAACAACCCGGTGAAGAAGGGCTGTACGGGCGCCAGCCGCTCCGGCCCGGACAACGCACCGATGACGAGCCCGCCGAGCAACAGCAGCACGCTTTTGGAGGCCAGCACCCCGCCCAGGGATCCCAGTGGCCGACCGCTTCCCGCGCCGGCCGCCCGCGCGAGGCCGATGCCGATGATGATGGCCGGCACCTCCATCACCGCGAGCAGCGTCGCCGCATAGCCCTCGAAGGGCGTTCCTTGCCGGTCGAGCATCGCCGTCACGGCTGCGAAGGTGACCGCGCTGACAGACCCATAATGCGCCGCCATCGCCGCCGCATCCGCGATGCCCAGCCCCCAGAAACGCCGCAGCGCCGCATAGCTCCAGAGCGGAATGGCGATACCCAGCGCCAGCGCGCCGGCCACCGGCCCGGCCAGGCTCGCCAGCGGCTCATGCGCCAGCTCCGCCCCGCCGCGCAGCCCGATGGAGAGCATGAGATAGGCGGACAGCACGGAATAGACGGCCTCCGGCAGCCCGAGATCTGCCCTGAGGCGTAGCGCGATGGCGCCGAGCACGAAGCACAGCACGGGGGGTGAGAGCAGGTTCGCCTGGGCGAGGTCGAGCATGGGGGAGGGCCTCCGGTTCGGCCCGACATGCCTGGAATTTGCCATCAGCGATAATAGGGAGTGGTGCTGTTCAGCATTGCCATCTTAAATGCTTGCCATGCCCGCGCGCCTCGATCTCGATCTCCTCCGCAGTTTTGTCGCCGTCATCGATGCCGGGGGGCTGACCCGTGGCGGGGAAAGGCTGCGGCTCAGCCAGCCCGCGATCAGCCTGCGGATGAAGCGGCTGGAGGATGGCCTCGGTTGCGTGTTGCTGGACCGCGGCCCGCGCGGGCTGCGCCTGACGGCGGAAGGCGAAGTTCTGCTGGGCTATGCCCGGCGCATCCTCGCGCTCGGCGATGAAGCCCTGGCCCGCCTGGCCGAACCGGCGGTGAGCGGCGTGGTGCGGCTCGGCACGCCGGAGGATTTCGCGACGACGCATCTGTCCGGTGTGCTGGCCATTTTTACCCGCGCCCATCCGACCGTGTCGCTCGAGGTGACCACGGATTTGACGCTGAACCTGATCGAGCGGTTCCACGCCGGGGAGTTCGACGTGGTGCTGGTCAAGCGCGAACCCGCGGGTCCGAGCGACGGTGTCCGGGTATGGCGGGAAACGCTGGTCTGGGCCGCCCTGCCGGCCCTGGCCGGGGCCTTCGCGGGGGATGCGCCGGTGCCGCTCGTGGTCTCGCCCCACCCTTGCGTTTATCGCCGCCGGGCGACGCGGGCGCTGGATGCGGCCGGCAGGGGGTGGCGCATCGCCTATACCTCCACCTCCCTGGCCGGGGCGCAGGCGGCGGTGCGGGCGGGGCTTGGGGTTGCCGTCCTGCCGAAGGACATGGTGCCCGGCGATTTCCTGGTGCTGGATGAAGCCGCGGCCGCGCCCGATCTTTCGGATACCGAGATCGCCCTGATGATGGCCAGCCCCTGCCCGGCGCCGGGGGAAAGGCTGGCGCGGCACATCGTGCATTCCCTGGAACAGGCGAGTGCCGCCAGCGGCAGTTGATGCGCCTCACCCTGGCCAGGAAGCCTGGAAGGGCCGATCCTGATCACTCCCGAATCCCCTGACCCGCACCCCGAGGCCCCTTCCATGGCGAGCAGCGTCACCATCCACGGCATCAAGAACTGCGACACCATGAAGAAGGCCCGCGCCTGGCTGGAGGAGCGGGGGATCGAGCACCGCTTCCACGACTACAAGCTGGTCGGCATCGATCGCGCGCTGCTGGAATCCTGGGTGCGGCAATTGGGGTGGGAGAAGCTGCTGAACCGCGCCGGCACCACGTTCCGCAAGCTGCCAGAGCCCGAGAAGGCCGGGATCGACGAAGCCCGCGCCATCGCCCTGATGCTGGCGCAGCCCTCCCTCATCAAGCGGCCGGTGCTCGATATCGGTGGGCGGCTGCTGGTGGGCTTCGCCCCCGCGGCCTATGCGGAGGCGCTGGGCTAGCCTGCCTGGCACCGGGCGCTGCCGCCTTTCCGGGCATTCGCGCCCCCCCGCCGGCAAAATTGCCGACCGGGCCACTTGTTCCGAAAGCTGACCCCCCCGACAATGATGTGTCTGCCGGGGCCGCTCGGTAAGCCAGAACATGCCTGATGGGAGAGCTTCACGAATGAAACTTGCAAAACTCGGTTCCGTCCTCGGGGCCGCGATCCTCAGCGCGAGCCTGGCGCTGCCGGCCGCAGCCCAGGCGCCCGCCGCCGGCTCGGCCGATACCGTGGCAGCCATCCGCGCCCGCAACGCGCTGATCTGCTCCACCGCGCCGTCCACCGTCGGCTTCTCGATGCCGGACAGCCAGGGCAATTGGCGCGGGATCGACGTGGATTACTGCCGCGCCGTCGCGGCTGCGATCCTCGGCGATGGCAACCGCATCCGCATCGTCCCCTCCTCGACCCAGCAGCGCTTCACCATGCTGCAGTCCGGCGAGATCGACATGCTGGTCCGCAGCACGACCTGGACCCTGGCGCGCGAAGCCTCGCTCGGCTTCGTCTTCGCCGGCGTCTCCGTCTATGACGGCCAGGGCTTCATGGTGCACCGCGACAGCGGCGTGACCTCCGCCCGCCAGCTCGATGGCGCCACGGTCTGCGTGCAGCCCGGCACCACGACCGAGCTCAACATGGCGGACTTCTTCCGCGCCAACCGCCTGCGCTTCACCCCGGTGGTGATCGAGAGCATCGAGGAACTGCGCAACGCCTTCATCGCGCGCCGCTGCGATGCCTACACCAACGACGCCTCCTCGCTCGCTTCCTTCGCCGCGAGCCAGGGCGCGAACATGAACCGCTACCTGCTGCTGCCGGAGATCATTTCCAAGGAGCCGCTGGGCCCGGTGGTCCGCAAGGGTGACTGGCGCTTCTTCGACATCGTGCGCTGGACGCATTTCGCGCTGGTGACGGCGGAGGAATTCGGCATCACCCAGGCGAATGTCGACACCTTCATGACCAGCAACAACCCCGACATCCAGCGCTTCATGGGCCGCACGGGCGACCTTGGCCGCATGATGGGCCTCGAGAATGATTGGGCGGTGAAGATCATCCGCGCCGTCGGCAACTTCTCCGAGGTTTGGGAGCGCAACATGACGCCGATCGGCTTCTCCCGCGGCATCAACAACCTGTGGAACCGTGGCGGGCTGCAATACGCGCCGCCGATGCGCTGATCGCGCCGGGATTGCGTGACTGAAACGGGGGGTGGCGGGCAACCGCCACCCCCTTTCCATGTGTGCTGACAGGGAAGGAACACATCTCATGAAGAACCTCATCGCCGGCGCGCTCGCGCTGGTCGCTGCGGCGGCTCCGGCCTGGGCGCAGGCCCCCGCGCCCGCCGCCGACACCATCGCCGCCATCCGCGCGCGCGGGCAGCTCAATTGCGGCGTCACCCCCAACACCATCGGCTTCGCCACGCCGGACAGCCGCGGCGTGTTCCGCGGCCTCGATGCCGATTACTGCCGCGCTGTCGCCGCCGCCGTGCTGGGCGATGCGGAAAAGGTGCGCTTCGTCCCCCTTTCCGCCCAGCAGCGCTTCACCGCGCTCCAGGCCGGGGAGATCGACCTGCTGGTGCGCGCCACCACCTGGACGCTGTCGCGGGAGGCGCAGCTCGGCCTCGAATTCGCGGGCGTGAACTATTATGACGGCAACGGCTTCATGGTGCGCCGCAGCCTGGGCGTGACCAGTGCCGCGCAGCTGGATGGCGCGAGCGTCTGCCTGCAAGCGGGCTCCACCACCGAGCTCAACGTGGCGGATTATTTCCGCGCCAACCGCATGCGCCTGAACCCCGTGTTGTTCGACAACATCGAGGAAATCCGCTCCTCCTTTGTCGCCGGGCGCTGCGATGCCTATTCGTCGGACACGTCCACCCTCGCGGCCTTCCGCGCCGGGCAGGGCGCGGCGGCGGACCAGTATGTGCTGCTGCCGGAAGTCATCTCGAAGGAACCACTGGGCCCCGTGGTCCGCAAGGGCGATTTCCGCTTCTTCGACATCGTGCGCTGGACGCATTTCGCGCTGGTGACGGCGGAGGAATTCGGCATCACCCAGGCGAATATCGACAGCTTCGCCACCAGCACCAACCCCGACATCCAGCGCTTCATGGGCCGCACCGGGGATCTCGGGCGGATGCTCGGGGTGGAGAATGACTGGGCCGTGCGCGTCGTCCGCTCCGTCGGCAACTTTGGTGAGTTGTGGGAGCGCCACATCACCCCGCTCGGCAGCCCGCGGGGCATCAACAACCTCTGGACCCGCGGCGGCCTGCAATACGCCCCGCCGATGCGCTGAGGCTGGTGACGGCGTGGCGGGGGCGACCCGCCACGCCGGCGGAGCGCCGTCGCCTATGCTGCCCATAGGCGATTCCTGCTGGCGAATGCGTCCTTGATCCTGTGGTATCGCACAACTCCGGTGTGAGGATTCACCATGGAACGGCCTGCTCTCCCTCTTCGCCTGGACGCTGCGGCGCTCGCGCACGTCGTCGGTGGCGTTGTCGCCCATGCCGGTGCGGGCGCGGATTCCCTCGCGGGCTCCGACCGTGCCGACATGCTGTTGGCCGGCAGCGGCGACGACACGGTGCAGGCCAATGACGGCGCCGACTATGTGGACGCCGGCTCCGGCGGTGACTCGGTCGATGGCCAGGACGGCAACGATGCACTCTCCGGCGACTATGGCAACGATACGCTGCAAGGCGGCGCGGGGCGGGACCTGATCGGCGGCGGTTGGGGCGATGATCAGGCCGATGGCGGCTCGGGCAACGACACGGTGTGGGGCGATGGCGGCAACGACAGCCTGCAGGGCGGCAGCGGCGACGATGAGCTTGGCGGCGGCATCGGCAACGACACGCTCCGCGGCGATGCCGGTGACGACCGGCTGTCCGGTGACGCCAACCGCGACTCGCTGTTGGGTGGTGCCGGCGACGATACGCTGCTCGGCGGCGACGGCTTCGACCAATTGATGGGCGGTACCGGCGACGACCGCATGGATGGCGGAATCGGCTGGGACAGGTATTACTGGACCGTCGGCGACGGCAACGACACCATCATCGGCTCAACCGTCCTGGATGCGGACACGGTCGCGCTCCGTGCGGCGCCTGGCGAGCCGCCCATCACCACCGAGGAGATCGTGGCGGGGCTGACACTCAACACCAGCGCCGATCTCGGCAATGCGTTGTTCGCGGCGGAGACGCAGGCCGTCAACGAGCAAGGCCTGCCCTACACCGCCAGTGCAGACGGAATTACCTTCGGTGATGGCGCCGGTCTGGGCAACGCGTCGGGCACGCTGACGATCCGCGGGCAGACCATCACCTTCACCAATATCAGCGCATTCTTCATCCTGACCGACGACTACCTGAAGCCCTGGGACATCGAGTAGCCGCGCCCGATGCCCGACCCCGCCCGGCCTTTCTGTGATCGGCCAAGGCTGTCTCGCCAATAGGCAGAACCTTATGGAGCCGGATCGACAAGCGTGGGATGGTTTTGACCAGCCGATCCCTGGCAGCCGAAAGACGTCGCCGATGCACCCGACCCGTCCGACCCCGCTCGACGACGCCATGCTGGCACACGTCCACGGCGGCGCCATCATCTCGGGGCACAGTGGGGCCGACAGCCTGACCGGCACCGCCACCACCGACCTGCTGTCCGGCTACCGGGGCGATGACTCGCTCGATGGGGGCGCCGGCAATGACTGGCTGGACGCCGGCCAGGGCGATGACACGCTCGACGGCGGCGAAGGCCGCGACACGATCATGTCGGGCGCGGGCGAGGACAGCGCCGATGGCGGCGAGGGGCGGGACTATCTCGCCGGTGGCGACGGCAACGACACTATGGTGGGCTCCGAGGGCAGCGATACCGCCTTCGGTGGCTTCGGGGACGACAGCCTGGCCGGCGACAGCTTCTCCTACAACCTGTCGTTCGACACGTGGAGGGCTGGCGTCGATGCGCCCGCCGACGACCAGATCTATGGTGGCGACGGCAATGACCGGATCAACGGCAACAGCGGCAACGACACGCTCTGGGGCGATGCGGGCAATGACGAGCTGGAGGGGATGTGGGGCGAGGATAACCTCGCCGGCGGCATGGGCGCGGATACGCTCTCGGGCGGCACCGGCGACGATACGCTCTCCGGCGGCCTCGGCGACGATGTCCTGTCGGGAGGCAAGGGCGATGACCTGGTCAAGGGCGGCCCGGGCAACGATACCTTCAAATGGACCCTCGGCGATGGCAACGACACCGTCGTCGGCTTCAGGGACGATGGAGGCAATCACGGCAACCTGGTCATCGATGCCCCCGGTTCGACCATCATCACGCTGGAGGAGATCCTCGCCGGGCTGGAACTGCAGACCATGGCGACGGGAGAAGACTCAGCCACCGTCCTGTTCGGGCCGGAGGCGCTGCGCCCGGCCATGACGGTGGGCGAGGCCGGCATCACCTTCGGCCCCCAGGTCGTCGGCGGCACCCTGACCATCCGCGGCGCGACCATCGAGTTCAGCGAGATCAGGTCGCTCTCGCTTGGTGGGTGGTCGTACTGGAATGCGGTGCGGTGAGGCGCGGAAAACGGGGGGCCGGATGGCGCCCGCCCCTTCGCAGCGCAGCACTTGTCCTGTTCCATGCGGCTCGCTTCCGCGAAAGGCCCGCCCCATGCCCGACCCCGCCTTGCTCGACCGTCTGCGCACCGCCGTCGCCGCGGGGTTCGACCGGGAGGTCGCCTTCCTCCAGGACATCGTGCGCTTCCCCTCGCTGCGGGGTGCGGAGGCGCCGTTGCAGGATTGGCTGCATCGGGAACTCGGCGCGCGCGGCTATGCGATGGACCGCTTCAGCATCGCCGATGTGCCGCTGGAATCGCACCCCCAGGGCGCGCCGATGGTGGATGCGGACCCCGCGCGTAGCGTGCAGGTCGTGGCCACGCATCGCGCCGCAAACCCCACCGGGACCCCCGTTGGGCGCAGCCTGATCCTGCAAGGCCATATCGACGTGGTGCCGGAAGGCCCGGCGGAAATGTGGACCCACCCGCCCTATGCCGCCGTGATCCGTGATGGCTGGCTCTATGGCCGTGGCGCGCATGACATGAAGGCGGGGGTCGCGGCGATGATCTTCGCCATGGACGCGATCCGCGCCGCCGGGCTGGAACCTGCCGCCGATGTCTACCTCCAGACGGTGACGGAGGAGGAGAGCACCGGCAATGGCGCGCTGGCCACCCTGCTGCGCGGCTACCGCGCCGAAGCGGCGCTGATCCCGGAGCCCACCGGCCACAGCATCACCCGGGCGCAGACCGGCACCATCTGGTTCCGCCTCAAGGTCCGCGGCGTGCCGGTGCATGTGATGGTCGCGCAGGATGGCACCAACGCCATCATGTCCGCCTATGCGCTGATCCAGGCGCTCTATGCCCACACCAGGGTGCTGAACGAGGAAGGCCGGGCGAATGCCTGGTATGGTGGGATGAAGGACCCCATCAAGTTCAACCCCGGCATCATCCGGGGCGGCGACTGGGCCTCCTCCACCCCCGCCTGGTGCGAGGTGGATTGCCGCATCGGCCTGCTGCCGGGCACGAGCCCAGGCGAGGCGATGGCGCGCATCGCGCAGGTGGTGGCGGATGCGGCGAAGGGCGATGCCTTCCTCGCCAACAACCCGCCGGAGGTCACCTTCCACGGCTTCCAGACCCAGCCCTATGTGCTGGAGCCCGGCAGCGCGGCGGAGGCGATCCTCGCCGGCGCCCATGCCGCCGTGCATGGCGGGGAGATGCCGGCCCGCCTGTCCACCGCCGTCAACGATACGCGCTACTACGGCTTGCAGATGGGCGTGCCGGCATTGTGCTACGGGCCGAAGGGCGAGGGCGCGCACGGCTTCGATGAACGCACCTCGCTGGCCGACCTCAAGCTCTGCACGCTGACGCTGGCGACGTTCATCGCGGATTGGTGCGGGGTGCGGGAGCGCGGCTGAGCGTCAGGCTTTGTCGATCGGGGCCTTGTGGATCGGGTCGATCCACAAAACCTGTTCCGGCTTCTCCACCGGCTCGATCTCGAGGTTCACCACCACCGCCTCGTTGTCGGAGCGCACCAGCACGCATTCCAGGGTCTCGTCCGTGCTGGCGTTGATTTCCTGGTGGGGGACGTAGGGGGGCACGAAGATGAAGTCGCCGGGGCCTGCCTCTGCCACGAATTCCAGCTTCTCCCCCCAGCGCATCCGGGCGCGGCCCTTGACGATGTAGATGACCGATTCAAGCGCGCCGTGGTGATGCGCGCCGGTCTTGGCATTGGCGTGGATATGCACCGTGCCGGCCCAGATCTTCTGCGCGCCGACGCGCGCCAGGTTGATGGCGGCGGCGCGGTTCATGCCCGGCGTCTGCGCCGTGTTGGTGTCGAGGCTGTCGCCCGGGATCACCCGCACACCGCTGGTCTTCCAGCCATCGGCCGGGGTGTGGGAATGGTCGTGGGAATGGCCGTGGGAATGGTCGTCGTGGTGGTGGTGATGGGGCAGGCCGTCATGCGGCATGGCGGGCGATCCTTGCGGCGGAAGCCCGGTTTCTGCAGCAAGCGGCCGCCCGAGGCCAGCGACAGGCGATCATCCCAAAAGGCGGCTGACTGGCGCCGGTTTCCTGCTTTCGCGGAAGGGAGACGAAGCGGAATTCTGCTCCATCCCCCCCGGGCTACCCGTCGCGCCGTGTCACTCCGCCCTTGCGCCGGAAGCGCGCACCAGCGGCACCCAGAGGTCGATTTCCGTCTTCAGGAAGTCGGCGAAGCGGGCCGGCGTCCAGCCCCGCATCGCCGGCGTGCCCATGTCATCGAATCGGTTGCCGATGTTGGGGTCCTGCAAGGCCTGCTCGATGGCGGCCGCCATGCGGCTGACGATCGGCGCCGGCGTGCCGCCCGGGGCATAGATGCCGTACCAGGAATAGGCCTTGAACTCGCCCAGGCCGACTTCCCGCGTCGTCGGCACATCCGGCGCGTGGGAACTGCGCTCCTCGGTCGTGACGAACATCATCTTCGCCGTGCCTTCGCGGTGGAAGGGCGCGAGCAGGCTCGGGATATCGGTGGTGAAGGCGATCTCCC
>CANJXD010000163.1 GCA_947478535.1 Acetobacteraceae bacterium | reverse complement strand
CTCCGGCTTCTTGAGGTCCAGCACGATGGATTTCTTGCCGCGATGCGTGTTGCGGAACCACACGCTCTCCCCGCCCGCGCGTTCGCCGATGTTCCGCACGGGCTCGCCGGAGGGAGGTTCGAGCTTGATGACCTCGGCGCCGTGATCGGCCATCACCGTCGTCATGTAGGGACCGGGCAGGAACAGCGAGAGATCGAGAACGCGAATCCCATCGAGCTTCATCACACCGCCCCCAGCGCACGCAATTGCGCGATTTCATCCGCCGTATAGCCGGCAGCGCCCAGCACAGCGGCCGTATCCGCGCCATAGCCAGGCCCGGCGCGCCCCGGCAGGCGCTGGCCGTCGATGCGGATGGCGTTGGCCAGCACCTTGAGATCCGGCCGCGCGGGATGCGGCAGGTCCAGCACACCACCACGATCGCGGAAATACGGATTGTCCAGCGCCTCGCCAAGACCCAGCACCGGCGCCACCGGCACCTTGCCCGCGAGCAGCGCGACCCATTCGTCCGAGGGCTTGGCACGCATCACCGGATCAAGCGCCGCCATCAGCGCATCGCGATTGGCGAGGCGTTCGTCAAAGCCGGAAAAGCGCGGGTCATCCAGCAACTCGGGCACGCCTGCCGCACGGCAGAAGGCGCGCCAGAAATTCGGCTTGATGCACATGACAAAGACGTAGCCGTCCGATGTCGGGAACATCTCGCACGGTACGACGAAGGGATGCCCGCCGCGCGGGCGGCGATCCACCGCGAAGTCGTCATTCAGGTACCAGGTGCCGACATAGGTCAGCGTCTGCATCGCCACGTCATACAGCGACACATCGAGGTCGCTGCCGCGCCCCGTGGCCCGCGCGCCCATCACGCCGGAGAGCAACGCCATCGCCGCCGTCAGCCCCGACATGAAATCGACGAGGGAAAGCCCCGCCCGCGCGGGATTCGTCCCCGGCTCCCCGGTCAACGCGCAGAAGCCGGCCTCGGCCTGGGCGAGGTAGTCATAGGCGGGCCAGGTCGCCCGTTCGCCATCGCGCCCATAGCCGGACAGATGCACGCAGACGATCTCCGGCTTCACCGCCGACAGCGCCGCGTAGTCCAGCCCGAGCCGCGCCGGCAAATCACCGCGCAGATTGTTCAGCACCGCATCGGCATCCCGCACCAGCCGGTGCAGCGCCTCCTTCGCGCCGGGCTTGCGCAGATCGAGCGTGATGCTGCGCTTGTTGCGGTTGAACGATTGAAAGTACTGGCTGTCATTCTCGCCGAGCGCGAAGCCGCCGGTATGGCGCGCGATGTCGCCCGGCGGATCATCCCCCGCCGGCGGTGGCTCCACCTTGATGACGGAGGCGCCGAGATCGGCGAGGTTCATCGTCGCGAAGGGCCCCGCGCCGAACTGCTCGAAGGACAGGATCCGCAGGCCGGCGAGGGGCAGCATCACGCCGGGTTCCGTTCCACCATCTGCTTGGCGATGATGATACGCTGGATCTCGTTCGTGCCTTCGCCGATGCACATCAGGGGCGCGTCGCGGTAGTAGCGTTCCACGTGGTATTCCTTCGAATACCCATAGCCGCCATGGATGCGCAGCGCCTCCAGGCTGTTCGCCACGGCGGCCTCGCTGGCGAAGTATTTCGCCATGCCGGCTTCCATGTCGCAGCGCTCCCCGGCGTCATAGGCGCGGGCGGCGTCATAGGTCAGCAGCCGCGCCGCCTGGGTGCGCGTCGCCATCTCGCCGAGCTTGAGCTGGATGGCCTGGTGCTCGCAGATCGGCTTGCCCATGGTCTTGCGGATCTGGCTGTATTTCACGCTGTCCTTCAGCGCGGCGGAGGCAAGCCCCACGCCCCGCGCCGCGACGTTGATGCGGCCCAGTTCCAGCCCGCCAAGGGCTGTCTGCAAGCCCTTGCCCTCGACGCCGCCGATCAGCTGGTCCGCGGGGATGCGATAGTCATCGAAGACGAGCTCGGCGCTATCGATGCCCTTGTAGCCCAGCTTCTCCAGCTTCTTCGAGACGGTGAAGCCCGGCCCCTTCGAGGCCAGCACCATCGACATGCCCTTGTGGCGGGGCGTGATCTCGCTGTCCGTCTTCACCAGCAAGGCGAAGCAGGTGCCGAAGATGCCGTTGCTGATCCAGGTCTTGGTGCCGTTGATGACGTAGCTGTCGCCATCCCGCCGCGCCCGCGTGCGGATGGCCTGCAGGTCGGTGCCGCAATCCGGCTCCGTCAGCGCGAGGCCGCCGCGGATTTCGCCGCTGGCGAATTTCGGCAGCCATTCCGCCTTCTGCGCCTCCGTCCCCATGCGGCTGACGCAGGCGGCCATGATGAGGTGGCTGTTGAAGATGCCGGACAGCGACATCCACACTTCAGCGATACGCTCCACGATCTTCGCATAGGTCGTTGCGGACAGGCCGAGCCCGCCATATTCCGGCGCGATGGTGGCGCCGAACAGGCCGAGCGCCTTCATCTGCTCGACCATCTCGATCGGGTACTCATCCGCATGTTCCAGCCGCAGGACATGCGGGCGGACATCGCGCGTCAGCCATTTGTCGATGGCGTCGAGGAGCTGGGCTTCCTCCTCCGCGGCTTCGTTGCGTGCGTTGCTGGACATGGCGGGATCTCCCGTGGGAATTTGTCCGGACAATGTGGGGGCAAGGCCCCCCGCGTCAATCCGCGCCGGTCAAGGCTGAGAGCACCGCGATATCCGCCAGCCCCTCCACCCCCGCGACGAGATCACGGATGCGGGTGGCGCGGCTGGGCGGCACGGGCGGCACGGCATGGCTGCAGCAGCGGAAGAATTTTTCCTCGTTCTCCGCCGCGGTCAGCGGCACGGCGGGGTGGCCGTAGGTGTGCTTCAGGTGGATCTCATGCGTCACGCCGGAGGTGAGCGTCACGCTGTGGAATTGCGGGTCGAGCGCGTTCTCGTCCGTGTTGTCATCGGGCTCGATCTGGACCATTGCCGCGAATTCGTGCACCCGCGGATCGCGCAGCGCCTCGCCGCGGAAATCCGGCACGTCGCAGCGCCCCTTGGCGAGATAGACGCCCGCGACGAAGGCGAGGCACAGCTTCGCGTAGTTGGATTGCGGGTCCGGGATATCTGGCCGCCCTACCAGGCGCCGCACCAGCGGCGGCACGCGGCAGGTGATGCTGGCGACATCGCTCGCCGCGAAGCCTTCCCGCGCCATCAGATCCCGCAGCGCATGCACCACGCCATGCGTCAGCCGGCCGGACGGGAACGGCTTGTGGGACAGTTTCTCAATCTGCCATTCGCGGCCCAGGGCGGCCTCGATGCGATCGGGGTGCACATTCTCCTCGATCAGCGTGAAGTAGCCGTAGCGCCCGGTGAAGATGTCGAGCGGCCCCTGCATCCCCGCCGTCGCCAGGTCACACGCCGCGATGGCGCCGCGCGCGTTGAAGCCGATCTGCAGCCCGAGCAGCGGCGAGCCTTCCAGATGCGGCTGCAAGGTGCCGCAGGTCTGGCCATACATGTGCCCGAAGGCGCTGCGCGTTGTCGCGGCATCGAAACCCGCGAGGTTGGCGATGGCGGCGGTGGCACCAAAGCCACCGGCCGTGGCGGGCCGGAAGAAGCGCAGCGGGCTGTCTGTCGCGACACCGAGCAGCCCCGCGATATCCACGCCCACGGCCATCGCCGCGATGAAGCGCTTGCCCTCGACCGGCCTGCCCTGCGCCGCCTCCCGCTCGCACCAGGCGAGCAGGGCGGAGAGCAGCGTCGCCATGGGATGCACGACGGCGCCTTCATGCACGCAGTCGAATTCGAGGCAATGGATGAGGTAGGCGTTGACGATCGCGGCGGAGCCCGCGCTCATCCGCGTGCCGCCGAGCCAGGACGTCGCCTCGTCCCCCGTGCCCCATTGCCGCGCGAGTTCGCGCACCGTCTCCACATTCGCGCCACTGCTGCCGGCGATGCCGACGCCGAGCGTGTCGAGCAGAAAGGTCTTCGCCGCGGCAACGGCGCCGGGCGAGAGATGCTCGTAGCGCGTCCTCACCGCATGGTCCGCGAAGGCGGCGGCGATGTCGTATGGCGTGCTCATCGGCCGGCTTGCTCCGCGGGGGCAGGGGTGTTGGCGGCGAAGGCGCGGGCGATCTCGGCCCGCGTCGTGATCCAGACGCCGGGCCTGCTGCGCGCGTGCTGCAGGAATTTCCCGAAGGCGCCGATGCGCCCGGGCCGGCCGATGATCCGCAGATGCACGCCCAGCGACATCATGCGCGTGGCGCTGCCGCCTTCCTCATGCAGCACCTCGAAGGTCTCGATGGCGTAGTCCAGCCATTGCTGCGGCGTGTAGCCCGGGGCGAGCCAGAACTTCATGTCGTTGCTGTCGAGGGCATAGGGCATGATGACGATGGCGCGCGGCCCGTCCTTCGTCTCCACCACATCCCAACGCGGCTCATCGTCGGAAAAGTCGTCCATGTGGTAGAGGAAGCCTTCCTCCGCCAACGTGGTCCGCAGCCGTGGCGAATGCAGGTAGCGGGACAGCCAGCCGACTGGGCGGTGGCCCGCCGTCCGCGCGATGCTGTCCACCGCCTTCTTCACGAAGTCCCGCTCCCGCGTCTCGTCGTAGGAGAATTGGTGGACCCAGCGCCAGCCATGGCTGCACGCCTCATGGCCCCCTGCCGCGATGGCGGCGCCAATCTCCGGCGCGCGTTCCAGCGCCACGGCGGCGGCGGTGAAGGTGGCCTTGATCTCGTGCTTCGACAGCAGCGCCGCCACCCGTGGCCAGCCCGCGCGGATGCCGTAGAGGTAGTTGGATTCATTGGCGAAATTGCGAATCGGCGCCTTCAGATGCACGCCCAGCTCATCGACCGGTTCCGGCCCCTTGTCGCCATCGGCGACCGACATTTCGGCGCCTTCCTCGACATTGACGACGACGGAAAGGGCGAGGCGGGCATCCCGCGGCCAGGGAGGGGTGGGCATCCGGGTCACCTGCTATTGTCCGGACAAATGCTAGCGCCCTGCGTTGGCTTCGGAAAGTGCCCCTCAGCCTTCACCACGCCGCAACCGCATCGCATAGGTGAAGCGTTCCGCCGGGTGCCAGGACCGGGACAGCAGCACCGTCGCGCCATCCGTGCCGAGGTAGCGGCGCAGGAAGCGCATCCCCACCGTGCGCGGCTTTCGGCCGAGTGCGTGGGCGACCGGCGCGGGCATCGGTGCCGCGGTGATTTCCTGCACCACTTCCGACACCTCCACCCCGAAGCGGCTTTCGATCATGGCGTAGATGGCGCCGCGTTCGGGCAGCGCATTGCCGATGGCGGCGAAGCGCGGGTCGATCAGCACCTCCGCCGTCGCGATCGGCACGCCATCCTGGCCGATCCGCATGCCGTCCAGCCACAGCCAGCGTTCCCCGGCCGTGGCGGGGATTTCTGCCGCATCCTCGACACTCAGCGGCACCATGCGGCGGGTGTGGATATCAAGGCGCGTATCGGCGGCGTACTGGAACAGCGATTCGATACTGCGGAGCGATTGCACCGTGCCGCGCGGCGATTCGCGGGCCACCACCATCGTGCCCGCGCCTTGGCGGCGTTCCACCAGCCCGGATTCGACGAGGCGACGCAGCGCCTCCCGGATCGTGTGGCGGGACACGCGCAGCGTCTCGCACAATTCAGCTTCCGTCGGCAGCAGCGTGCCGATGCCGTAGCGACCATCCGCGATGGCATCGCGCAGCAGCGTTTCGATCCGGGCATAAAGCGGTGGCCGCGGCACATTCATCGCCAATTGCCGACCCTGGCCCGCCTTCATCGCCCCCATCCCCGTATCTTGTCCTTGAGGCTACTCGCGGCCGCCTGTCCGGACAACTGCGCCGGTGGGGGGCGGCCTCAACTCACCACGGGCAGTTCCCGCACATCATAGGCGTGGCGCAGCGTTCGCCCGAGCACGGGGTCGTGCAGTTCCACGGCAAAGCGCGTCGCCGGGCGGATGCCGCCTATGGCGCCGATCGTGCCGCAGAACATCACCGTCCCCGGTGGCAGTCCCGGCCCGCCGGGACGGCGCGCCAGCAGGTCCCGCGGGTGGCGCAGCGTGGCGATGCCGCCGTCCTGATACAGCATTTCCTTCGTCCCGATCGTCGCGCGGGCGCGCAGCACCAGGCTGTCCCAATGCCCCTCCACCTCCGCCAGCGGCCACAGCGCCGTGCCGATCGGCTTGCCGCATAGCTGCTTTGACAGCGCGATCCCTGCCGCTTCCGCCTTGCGGTCCGTATGGTCTGACCCCACGCCAACCCAGAGCCCATCGGCCAGCGAGACGATCACCGGCTCCACCTCCCCCGAACTGTCGGGGCCGAGCACTTCCAGCACCGCCGCCTGCGTCACATTCGCCGCCGCCGCACGGTAGTACAGCGGCACGGCGGAAGGCGGTGCGACGCCGATGGCGGCGAGCTCCTCGATATGGTGGCGCAGCGCCGCCTCATCCCGCCCGGTCCAGCCGGCGATGACCAGCGCGGTCGGCGTGATGCCGATGCGGTCCGCGCCGGCGGTGGTGATCCGGTCGAAATGCAGCATCCCCACGGTCCTCAGGGGCCGGAGACGCGCGGCAGCCACAGCGCGATGTCGGGGAAGACCATCATCAGCGCGATGGCCAGGATGTAGACGGCGCAGAAGGGCAGCACGCCGGCGAAGACATCGCCGATGGCCCCGCCATCCTTCCGCAACCCCTGCAGCACATACAGCACCGTGCCGTCCGGCGGGCTGATCAACGCGATTTCCACCAGCATGGTGACGATGACGCCGAACCAGATCGGATCATACCCCAGCGCCGTCACCACCGGGAAGATCACGGGGATGGTGGTGATGATCATGGAAAAACCTTCCATGAAGGTACCGAGTGCGAGGTAGAAGCCGATGATCAGCGCCATGATGACCCAGGGCGGCAGCGGCAGGCCGGCGACGAAGCCCGCCATCACCTGCGGAATGCCGAGCATCGTGATGACGTAGTTCAGCACATAGGCGCCGAGCAGGATCAGCCCGATCATCGCCGTGTTGCGCGCCGTCGCCTCGGCGCAGGCATGCAGCATGCGGAAGGAAAAGCGCCGTTCCACCACCGCGATACCCAGTGCCGCCACCACGCCAAGGGCCGCCGATTCCGTGGGTGTCGCCAGCCCTGCATAGATGGTGCCGAGCACGATGAAGATGAGCAGCAGCGTCGGGATCAGTCCGACCAGGCCGCGGATTTTCTCCCCCAGCGGAATCACCGGGCCGGGCGGCGGCGCCGCGCCCTTCTTCATCAGGATCACCAGGATGAAGAAGGCCATGACCAGCAGCGAAGGCCCCACCGCCGCCAGATACAGCGCGCCGACGGAGGTCTCGGTGATCAGCGCGTAGATGATGAAGGTGATGCCCGGCGGGATCAGGTTGCCGAGCGCGCCACCGGCGGCAAGGCTGCCCATCACCATCTTCGGGTCATAGCCGCGCCCCTGGAAGAAAGGCATGGCGACGGAGCCCATCGTCGCCGCGGTGGCGACGGAGGAGCCGGAGATGGCGGAAAAGACGCCGGAGGCGACGATATTCGTGTGCAGCAGCCCGCCCGGCATGCGGTTCAGCCACAGGTTCAGCGCGCGATACAGCCGTTCCGACAAGCCGGCCCGCAGCAGGATTTCCCCCATCAGCAGGAACAGCGGCACGGCGACGAGCACGAAGGACGATGATGGCCCCCAGGCGGTCTGTCCGAGGAACAGCCAGAACGGCCGGTCCGAATACATGAACCCGGCGATGAGGCCGAGCACGCCGAGCGCCGCGCCGACATAGATGCCGGCCGCGAAGAAGCTGCCGAAGATGCCCAGCATCAGCAGCACGCCGGCGATCGGCACATCCACGCCGCCCCCCGCGCCGGTCAGCGACAGGCCCAGCAGCACGATCAGCATGACGAGAATGAAGACGACGGCGATCATCGGCCGGCCTCCCCGCCCGTGGCAGGTGGCAGGGCGCCGAGGGCTTCCAGAGCCTCCCGCGCTTCCTCGTCATAGCCGCGGGACGACAGGTTGCGCTCCACCTCCCGCGCATCCCCGGTGAGTGCCAGCAATACGTTCTCCACCAGCATCAGCACGATCAGCAGAAGAAACACGATGAGCCCCGCTGCCCAGAGCCCCTGCGGGATGGCGAGCGGTGTGCGCAGCAGGCTGATGTCGGTGGCGTTGAACAGCAGCGATTCATCCACCAGGTCCCACGCCCCATTGGCCACAAAGCCCACGAAGACGCCAAGCAGCGTGAGCGAGGCCAGATGCAGCGGGATGCGCAGCGGTTGCGGCAGCCGGTTCACCAGCATGTCGATCCGCACATGGGACCGCGTGGCCAAGGCATGGGCGAGCCCCCAGGAAAGCCCGAAGGCCAGCATGTAGCCTGTGATCTCGGTGGTGGATTGCGTGCTGACGCGCAGGATGGCGCGCGCCAGCACATCGAAGGTGATGAAAAAGGCGCAGAGCACGAAGCCCCAGCCCGCCACGTATCCCATGACGGTGGCGAGCAGGCCGATGGCGCGCCGCAGGCCGGTGGCGGCCCGCAATGCGAGGTTTGCGGGCCGTTGCACGCTCAGCGTGCCTCGTAGCGAACGCCGGAGATCGGGGCGACGACGCGGTTGTAGGTCTCCCCACAGGCGGCGCCGCATCGGCGGACGAAGGCAGGCAGCACGCTGTTCGTGAGAATGCCGCGCAGCGTGTCCAGATCCGCCGGGGTCGGGCGGGTGACGGTCATCGGGCGAGTTTCCACCACACGGCCGATGGAGCAATTCGCGCGGTCGCCGATGTTGCAGGCGATGCCGTCCTCGGAGGCTGCGTCACCCAGCTTCCACTGTTCGTCCTGCACCTGGGCGAAGGTTGCGGTGATCATCTCCTTCGCCTGGGCGTCGAGGCGGTTCCACCAGGCGAGGTTGATGAAGTAGCCATAGGTCGACCACGCCACGGGCAGCGCATACATGTGCGTCGTGACTTCGTACCAGCGGGCGCCGTTGCCCGAACCGGTGCCGGTGATGGCGCAATCGGCCACGCCGCGTTCCAGCGCCGCATAGACCTCGGGGAAGCCGATGCCGACGGCCTGCCCGCCGACGGCGGCGACGAAATCATTGATGCTGCCGCCACCCGTGCGGATCCGGCGGCCACGCAGATCGGCCAGCGAATTCGCGCGTTCGCGGCAGAACAGCACCTGCGCGGGATAGGGCGCCATGGCGATGATCCGGACGCCGAAACGCTCCAGCCCCCGGTTCACTTCCGGCAGCAGCGCATCGGCGACCTGGCGGGCCTGGCCGATGGTCGGGTTCAGGCCGGCGAGGTCCACCATGTCCAGCAGCGGCACGTCGCCGGCGACAGTATTCAGCGGCACGCCGCCGATTTCCACCTGGCCCGAACGGACGAGGCGGATGATCTCCGGCCCATTCAGGTTCCGCTCCGGCCAGGCGGAGAGGTTGACGCGGATGCGGCCATTGCTCTGCGCCGCGAGGCCATCGCGCAGCAGGGGGATGTCGACGCGGGTATATTGCGGGATGGCCGGTGTCGGCTGCGTCACCGCCTGGATGTTGACCTGCGGCCCCTGGGCGCTGGCCGTGCCCGCCATCAGCCCGGAGGCAAGACCCGTGGCAAGGAACGCGCCCATGGCGGCGCGCCCGAATGTCGTGAATTTCATCATGGTTCTCCTGTCTCTCCCTGTCCTTGGCGGATGGTAGTGCACGGCAGGACGCCAGGGGCGCCTGTCGCGGAAGCCCTCCACCCGCTGCACGGCCGGGTCGTGGGTGGGGCAGCTTCGGGCAATTCGCCTCCCGGCGAAAGGTGTCCGGACAAATGATGGCGGCGCATTCGCGCCTCGCCAACCGGGATTCGGGGGGGCAAAGCGGCAGGCGGCGCGGGCGCTGCCTCGCCCCGGGTCAGGCGGTTTCGAGTCGTGCCATTTCCTCGACCAGTCGCGCCGTCATCTCCCGCGCCGGGGCGGTGGCGGGGCGGGCGAGGGGCACCAGCAGGCCGATCCGCAATGTGTTGATGGCCGGGCTGTCGAAGGGGCGCCAGGCCACTTCGCCGCGCTCGATCTCCTCCAGGAAGCCGAGGCGGGTGAAGAAGGCGATGCCCAGGTTGAGGCGTATCGCGGTCTTCAGCGCCTGGATGGAATTGGAAATCAGCCGCGGTTTCAGTCCAGACCGGAAGCGCGCGAAGCCCGCATCCACATCCGCCGAACGCGGCAGCGGGCCAGCCTGGGCGAGGAAGGGGTACCCCGCCGCATCCTCGAAACTCACTTCCCGCTTCGCCCGCAGTGGATGGTCCGACGGCATGACAACCCCGATCGGCGCCGGTACCTCATGCTCGAAGCGGAGCGACGGGCCGGTCGGGCCGACGAAGGTGAAGCCGAGATCAGCCGTGCCCTCCGCCACGAGGCGCGGGACCTCCGCCGGGTTGGCGGCATCCAGCGCATGGGTGACGGCGGGGAAATCGGCGCGGAAGCGATCGACGGCGCGAGGCAGGAAATCCACCAGCAGGCTGTCCACCGCGACAATCGAAACATGCCCGCTGCGCGCCGCCTTCAGGTCATCGATCCGCGTCCGCACCCGGTCGAAATCCAGCAGCGTGCCGACGACGTGCTGCAACAGCATCTCGCCCGCCGCCGTCAGCCGCATGCCAGCCGGCAGCCGGTCGAACAGCGCCGTGCCGAGTTCCTGCTCCAGGTTGAGGATCTGG
>CANJXD010000162.1 GCA_947478535.1 Acetobacteraceae bacterium | reverse complement strand
TGGCGCGACGCGCCGCAGCTACGCGGAATTGCGCGCCCGCTGCGTGAAGCTCGCCGATGCGCTGCGCCAGCGCGGCATCGCGCGGGGCGACACCGTGGCGACGCTGCTGCCGAACATCCCGGAGATGCTGGAATGCCACTACGGCGTGCCGATGACGGGCGGCGTGCTGAACACGCTGAACACCCGGTTGGATGCCGCGACCATCGCCTACTGCCTCGACCATGGGGAGGCGAAGGCGGTGGTGGTGGACCGCGAATTCGTCCCCCTGCTGCGCCTGGCGCTGACCCAGTGCCAGGCAAAGCCGCTGGTGATCGAGGTCGATGACCCGGAGGCCGCCGAGGCCGCGCGCGCCAATCACCTGGACGGCGCGATCGACTACGAGGTCTTCCTGGCATCCGGCGACGCGGCCTTCGCCTGGCCGATGCCGGGGGATGAGTGGGACGCGATTTCGCTGAACTATACCTCCGGCACCACCGGGCGGCCGAAGGGCGTGGTCTATCACCATCGCGGCGCGCAGTTGCTGGCGGTGGGCAACGTGCTCTCGGCTGGGCTCGGCAAGCATCCCGTCTATCTCTGGACGCTGCCGATGTTCCACTGCAACGGCTGGTGCTTCCCCTGGACCATCACGGCGACGGCCGGCACGCATGTCTGCCTCCGCGCCGTGCGGGGCGCCGATATGTGGCGGCTGATGGCGGCGGAGGGTGTCACGCATATGTGCGGCGCGCCGATCATCATGGCGACGCTGCTCGGCACGCCGGTCGCGGAGAAGACCGCGCTGCCGCACCAGGTGCAATTCGTCGTCGCCGGCGCGCCACCGCCGGAAGCCGTGCTGGGCGCGATGAAGGAAGCGGGCTTCGCCGTCTGCCACGTCTATGGACTGACCGAATGCTACGGGCCCTCCGTGGTGAATGAGTGGAACAGCGACTGGAACGCGAAGCCCGCCGGCGAACAGGCCGCGCTGATGGCCCGCCAGGGCGTGCGCTACCTCGCCCTCGAAGGCCTCTGCGTCATGGACCCCGAGACGATGGCGCCCCTGCCCGCCGATGGCGCCTCGATGGGCGAGGTGATGATGCAGGGCAATGTCGTGATGAAGGGCTACCTCAAGGATGCGGAGGCCACCGCCAAGGCCTTTGCCGGCGGGTGGTTCCATACCGGCGACCTCGCCGTGACCTATGCGGATGGCTACATCCAGTTGAAGGACCGCTCGAAGGACATCATCATCTCGGGCGGCGAGAACATCTCCTCCATCGAGGTCGAGGATGCGCTCTACAAGCACTCCGCCGTGGCGGTGGCCGCCGTGGTCGCCAGGCCCGACGAGAAATGGGGCGAGACACCCTGCGCCTTCATCGAACTCCGCCCGGGGATGAGCGCGACGGCGGAGGAATTGATCGCCTGGTGCAAGGACCGCATGGCTGGCTACAAGGTGCCGCGCCATGTGGTGTTTTGCGAGTTGCCGAAGACGAGCACAGGCAAGATCCAGAAGCACATGCTGCGGGCGAAGGCGAGGGAGTAGCCCCCGAATCTCTCCTTGCGGCGCGCCCTGCCAATCCGCCATGCTCCCTTTCGTCAGCAACAACCGAAAGGAGGTGATCCAGTGTCTCATTGCCCCAAGGCGAACACCGTGACTGCGTTCTGGATCATCGCCGGCGCCATCGCGTAAGCGAGTCCCCAGACCACCGCAGCCGGTCAGCCGGCAGCAATGGAAGGCCCGGCGGAGCGATCCGCCGGGCCTTCGCTGTATTCAAGCCGTGAGAAACGCCAGGCGGTCCGCCTCGAAGACGCCGCAGGTCAGCGCGCCGCCACAGAAGGCGGCGGTGTCGAGGTTCACGCGGTTCGGCTTCACCTCCGGCGCCAGTCGCGCCGTGTGGCCATGCACGACCACCGCCTCATGCATCATGGTCGCGTGCAGGAAGTCACCGCGGATGGTCAGCAGGTCGTCCTCGCTTTGCGCGGGCAGCGCCACGCCGGGGCGGATGCCGGCATGGACGCAGAGGTAGGGTCCCTCCCGATGGTGCAGGGCCAGGCCATCGCGCAGCAGGGCCAGATGCGTGGGCGGGATGGCGGCGGCCCAGGCCTCGCGCCCGGCCTTGCCGTTGGTGCCGTAGCTCACCAGAGTGTGTTCCCCGCCGCACCACAGCCAATCCGCCGCCGCCCCCGGCACCCCATCCAGGGCATCGCGCATCAGCGCCTCGTGATTGCCGCGCAGGTTCACCACCTCGGCGCCGGGCATTTCCAGCGCCAGCAGCGCATCGAGCACGCCGCGGGGGTCGCCGCCCTTGTCCACGGAGTCGCCGAGATGCACCAGGACGGCCCGCGCGATCGGGCGTGCGGCGAGGTCCGACGCGACCATCGCATGCAATTCCCGCAGCCGCGCCGCGCAGCCGTGGATATCGCCAATGGCGTAGAGCCGCGTCCCCGGCGCCAGCACCGCCGGCGCCGCCTGCCAATCCAGCCTCACACCGGCCGCCCGTAATCGCCCAGCATCGCCGCGGCCTCCGCCAATTCCTCCGGCGAGAGCAGCACCGGCGCGAGGCCCGCCGCCCGCAGCGCAAGATACTGGGTAGCGAGGTTCTCCACCTCCCGCGCCAGCGCCACGGCACCGGCCAGCGTCGCCCCCAGTGCCACCACGCCATGATTGGCGAGCAGCGTGGCGCGCAGCCCGGCGCCGAGGCTCGCGACCACCGCTTCGGCCAACGCCTCCGTCCCGAAGGTCGCATGGGGCGCACAGGGGATGCCGCGCGCGCCGCCCTCCCCCGCCAGCGTGATCATGTAGTGCAGCGGCGGGATGGCGTGGCGGGCGCAGGCAAGCGCCGTGGCCATCGGGCTGTGCGTGTGCACCACCGCCCCAGCATCCGCCCGCGCGCGATAGATCGCCGCATGCAGCCGCCATTCGGAGGAAGGCCGCACCTCGCCCCGCCTTGGGCCGAGCGATACGCCATCGACGCCGCATTCCACCAGATCCCCCGGTGTCAGCGCCGCATAGGGAAGGCCCGATGGCGTGATGAGAAAGCCGCGCGCCGTGCGGAGCGACAGGTTGCCCGATTTCTGCGGCATGAACCCCGCCGCATCCAGCGCCTGCGCCGCCGCGATCAGGCCGGCAGCGTCAGGCACGGCGGTCACGCCCCCTCACCCCGCCTTGGCGCTGGCTTCGGAGCGTGTGGTGCCGACGCGCTGGGCCAGCGCCGCGGCCATGAATTCGTCGATCTCGCCATCCAGCACGGCATCCGGATTACCCTTCTCCACCCCCGTCCGCAAATCCTTCACCATCTGGTAGGGTTGCAGGACGTAGCTGCGGATCTGGTGGCCCCAGCCGATATCGGTCTTGCCGGCCTCGATATTCGCGCTCAGCGCCTCGCGCTTGCGGAGTTCCAGCTCATAGAGCCGGGCCTTCAGCATATCCATGGCGATGACGCGGTTGCGATGCTGGCTGCGATCCTGGGTGGATGCGGCGACGACGCCGGTCGGGAGATGGGTGAAGCGCACCCCCGATTCGGTCTTGTTCACGTGCTGCCCGCCGGCGCCGGAGGCGCGGAAGGTATCGGTCTTGATGTCGGCCGGGTTGATCTCGATCTCGATGCGATCGTCGATCACCGGATAGACATAGATGCTGGCGAAGCTGGTCTGCCGGCGCGCCGCCGCATCGAAGGGGCTGATGCGAACCAGGCGGTGCACGCCGGTTTCCGTCTTCAGCCAGCCGAAGGCGTTGGTACCGGTGACCTGGATGGTGGCGGATTTGATGCCGGCCTGCTCACCTTCCGACTGCTCCGTGATCGTCACCTTGTAGCCGCGGCGTTCGGCCCAGCGGGTGTACATCCGCAGCAGCATCTCCGCCCAATCCTGGGCTTCCGTGCCGCCGGCCCCGGCATTGACCTCGAGGTAGGCGTCGTTCGGATCGGCCTCCCCGGACAGCAGGCTCTCGATTTCCCGCTGCTTGGCCTCGGCGGCATAGCCCTGCATGTCGGCCACGGCGGCATCGGCCATGCCGGCATCGCCTTCCGCCTCCGCCATCTCGATCAGCTCAAGCGCGTCCGCGACATCGCGTTCCAGCCTCAGCACGCCTTCGACCTGGGCGGCGATGCGGTTGCGTTCCCGCATGACGATCTGCGCCTCGTCCGCCTTGTTCCAAAGCGAGGGGTCTTCCGCGCGGGCGTTCAGCTCCTCCAGCCGCACCACGGCGGCCTCCCAATCGAGATGGGCGCGGAGAAGCACGATGCTCTCCGCGATATCGAATTTCAGCTTCTCGGCATCTGCGCGCATGGGGGTTCAGTAAAGTCCGCCAAGGTTGCTGTCGAGGCCGGCCGCCGCGCCGCCGGCACCGCCGCCGCCGCCAGCACCGGCCAGCGGATCGCTGGGCGGGCGGGCGCTGTTTTCCGTCCCCGGCCGGAAGGCTTCCAGGATCGACTGGCCATTCTCCAGTTGCAGCCGCACCAGGGCCACCCCGGGGGGCGCGCGGAACGGGATGGGCGGCATCCCCTGCGTCGCCGCCGCGACCACATCGCGGAAGATCGGCGCGGCCATGCGCCCGCCCGTCACATCCGCACCAGTCTCGCTGAGCAGCCGCAGGGTGCGGGGTTCATCGAAGCCAAGCCAGACGGCGACGACGAGGTCCGGCGTGAAGCCGACGAACCAGGCATCCTTGTAGTCATCCGTCGTTCCGGTCTTGCCGGCGACGGGGCGGCCGAGGCCTTCCCCGGCCCGGGTCCCGGTGCCGCGCTGCACCACGCCCTGCAACAGGCTGGTCATCTGGAAGGCCGTCACGGGGTCCACGATCTGGCGGCGCGTGTCGTTCAGGCGGGGCGGGGTATTCGTCAGTTCCCCGGCGCAGGCGTTGCATTCCCGCGCATCGGTGCGCCAGACCAGGCGGCCCTGGCGGTCCTGCACGCTGTCGATCAGCGTCGGGATCACCTGGCGGCCGCCATTGACGAAGCTGGCATAGCCCGCGGCCTGGCGCAGCACCGTCGTCTCCCCGGCGCCGAGCGACATGGCCAGCACGCGCTGCATGTTGGGGATGACACCGAAGCGGTTCGCCACATCCGCCACCGCCGGCATCCCTACCTGCTGGGCAAGCCGGATGGTGACGAGGTTGAGGCTGCGCTCCAACGCGCTGCGCATGGTCACCCAGCCCTGGGCGGCACCGCCACCGTAATTGCCGGGGCGCCACATGCCCTGCGGCGTCATGATCTCGACCGGGGCATCAAGGAGAAGCTGGTTCGGCGGGATGCCGGCTTCGAGGCCCGCCAGATAGACATAGGGCTTGAAGGAGGAGCCGGGCTGGCGCATCGCCTGGGAAGCGCGGTTGAACCAGGAGCGTTCGAAGGAAAACCCGCCCACCATCGCCAGCACCCGGCCGGTATTCGGGTCCAGCGCCACCACGGCGCCTTCCACTTCCGGCAGTTGCCGCAGGATCAGGCGTTCCGGCCGGGCCGGAGTGCGAGCCTGGGCGGCCACAGCGGGCAGGGTTTCGACCAGCACCACGTCACCGGGGGTGAGGATTTCCTGCAGCCGGCGCAGCGGCGGCGCCATGCGGCCATTCATCACCGGGCGCGCCCAGCTTGCCACATCCTCCAGGAACAGGGTGCCCGTGCGCGGCTGCGGCGCGGTACGAGGGTCCGGGCGTTCCAGCCAGGCCAGCCGCGCATCGCGGTCCCGCACCTCGAGCGCCACGGCCAGGCGCCAGCCCGGCTGAAGCCCTGCTGGCCGCGCGACACCCTGCAAGGCCGGCAGCCATTCCGTCGCACCCGCGGCGACGCGCGCCACCGGCCCGCGCCAGCCACCGCGGCGGCGGTCATAGTCCAGCAGCCCGGTCCGCAGCGCCTTTTCGGCTTCCGCCTGCAAATTGGGGTCGAGCGAGGTGCGGACCACCAGCCCGCCCATCGTCGTCTGGTCCGCCCCGAAGCGGGAGATCAGTTCCCGGCGCACTTCCTCTGTGAAGTGCTGGCCGACCTGGACCATGTCCGGCCGCCGCTGCGGGCGCGGGATCAGCGCCTCGGCGCGGGCGCGGGCGGCTTCGTCGCGCGTGATGGCGCCGTCTTCGGCCATCCGTTCCAGCACCCAGTCGCGCCGCGCGCGGGCGGCTTCGGGATGGCGGACGGGGTTGTAGTTGCTGGGCGCCTTCGGCAGCGCCGCCAGGAAGGCGACTTCGGCCAGGGAAAGCTCGTCGAGCGACTTGTTGAAATAGTTCTGCGCCGCCGCCGCCACGCCATAGGCCTGCTGGCCCAGGAAAATCTCGTTCAGGTATATTTCAAGGATGCGGGTCTTCGGCATCGCCTCCTCGATCCGCAGCGCGAGGATGGCTTCCCGCACCTTCCGCATCAACGTCCGGTCCGCGCCGACCAGCATGTTCTTGGCGACCTGCTGGGTGATGGTGGAGGCACCGCCCATCCGCCGGCCGCTGCCGAGCTGTTCCACATTGGTCACCAGCGTGCGCGCGATGCCGATGGGATCGACGCCCAGATGGGTCCAGAACCGCTGGTCCTCGGCCGAGACGAAGGCCTGTTGCAGCCGCTGCGGGATCGCCTCGATCGGGATGAAGACGCGCCGTTCCTGCGCCAGTTCAGCCATCAGGCGGCTATCCGCGGCGTAGATGCGGCTCATCTGCGGGGGCTGGTAGTCCGCCAGCCAGCCGTAATCCGGCAGGTCCGCGGTGGCGTTGCGATACAGCGCCCAGGCGGCGGTGCCGCCCGCCAGGCCCACCGCGACAACCAGGATCAGCACCGACTTCACCATCAGGCCGATGGTGCCGAAGAACCAGTTGCGACGGCGCGGCGGCGCCTTCTCCCGCTTCCGCTTGCCCGAGGGGGGCGGGGCTTCGGGGGAGGGTTCGGGTGCCTGCGGGGGTGCATGGGGGGCCGCCTGAGCACGGCCCACCATCGGCCCTTCGGCGCGGAGGTCGGGGGTATCCATGGCGCGCTCCATACACTGTCCCGGCCGCGGTGGCACATGCTGCGGCGCGAAGATGGCCATGCGTGGGCAGCGGGACCACCGGAGAGGCGAAAAATCGCCCGACCAGGCAGACCGCCCGACCAGGAGACCGGCGCGCTACCCCGTCGCCGCCAGCGCCTGCGGCCGCTCCGCCCGGGCAAGCCATCCCTGGATCGCCCGGCCGAGCGCGCGGGCGACCTTCGCCCGGTGTTCCGGCCGCTTCAAGGCGGCCTCATCCTGCGGGTGGGACAGAAATCCCATCTCCACCAGCACGGACGGTATCTCCGGCGCCTTGAGCACCACGAACCCGGCCTGGCGATGGGTATTGGGCAGCAGCGGCACATCGCCGCCGAGTTCCTCGACCACCAGCTGCGCCATCCGCGCGCTGCCGGTCCGCGTCTCGGCCCGCATGAGGGAGAGCAGGATCGCCTGCACCTCCGGCGGCACGGAAGGCAGACGCAGGCCGCCGGCGCGGTCGGCCAGGTTCTCCCGCCGCGCCAGCGCCCCGGCCAGGGCATCCGAGCTGTCGCCGAGCGTATAGACGGAAGCCCCGCGCGCGCCCGGCGCACTGTCGGCATGCAGGGAAACGAACAGCGCCGCCTGGCGCCGGCGGGCGAATTCGACGCGGTCGCCGAGTGGGACGAAGCGATCAGTGCTGCGCGTCATCGCCACCCGGCAGCGCCCGCTGGCTTCCAGTACCTTCTTCAGTTCCTCGGCAGCCGCCAGGACGATGCGCTTTTCCTGCGTGCCGGTGCCGCCGATCGTCCCCGGATCCCGCCCGCCATGGCCGGGGTCCAGAACCACCAAAGGCAGGGTCCGGCCATTGGGGGCACTGCCAATGGGTGCGCCGCTGGCTTCGGCCATGGGGCGCCCGCTGGCGGCCGCACTGGCGAAGGCCTCCGCGGGGCCGGGCGCGATCTCGATGGTCAGGCGGCCGCGAATTTCTTCCGCCTTGCGAAGCGCAACGGGGCCGGTGAGGTCGAGCCACAGGCGCCCACCCTCCACCCGCGCCTGGCGAATAGGGCCGGCGGCGGGCAGGCTTGGCGGGCCGCGCCAGGGCGAGCCAGGAAATTCGACCAGCAGCCGGTCCGGCCGCCGGGATGCGGAAACCCGCCAGCTTCTGCCGGGCGGCAGCAGCAGGACGAGGCGCGCGACGCCACCCTCCGCCTCCAGCGTGGCGCCGGTGACGGCGGCCAGGGCGGAGCGCGGAGGCGGCAGCGCGGCGAAGGCGAGCGCAAGGCCCGCCAGGGCGCGGCGACCCAGCATTGTGTCGGGAATCCCCCCCGAAAAGTGCCGGCAGCCGCCCCCCGGCGCCAGCGCTGCGCAGAATGACACGCCAGGCCCGGCACTTACCACCGTTTGCTGAGGCAATTCATCAACTGTAACACGGGGCGGCCCGTCCTGGTGCCCCGCCTGTCCCGACACCCTGCGGACGCGCCTTGTGGTGACGGAATGCAACGCCTATGGTGGGGTGCCCCGGTGGCGTTTGCTGCCGGCAGGGTTGTTGCGTTCGCGCGGCCGCCCGGCTTCGCAGTCCCGCCGCGACATCGCGGGGGGCGGAGCCCGGGAGCGGCCTTAGTCCTGACATGGCGTGCGGGTCCACCCCGCCGCCGCGCTCGTCAGGTGCCGCGCCGCCACCCCGCCGGCGCAGCGCGCGCGGCGCGTCCATCCCGTTCATCTCTGGGCGAGGGTGGTGCCCCGTGTGCACGCCGCCCGCCCGTTTGCGCCTGCGACCGGCGCCCTCGCCTGGACCGCTCACGCGGTTCTTTCAGCGGGTGGCCGCCGATTGAAGGGTTTCCGGGGCAGCGCGAGGCGCGCCCGCCGGGACCGGTCGGTCTGGGGTCTTCCCCAGATACTTCGGTCCCACTGAACCCACAGGATCGTGCCCCCAGGGCCGGTCCGCCGAGAAGAGGACCGGTCACCGCCGCATGGACGACTTCCAGCCGCGCTGCCGTCGCTTCCCGGGCCCCGCCAACCCCGACCGCCGCCGCCTCCCGACTGGCAGGCGCGGCGCGGAGTCCTGCCACCCATGACCAAGCGCATGCTGATCGATGCATCCCACCCCGAGGAAACGCGGGTGGTGGTGCTGGACGGCAACCGGCTCGAAGCCTTCGATATCGAGTCCGCCAACCGGATGCCCCTGAAGGGCAATATCTACCTGGCCCGTGTCGTGCGGGTGGAACCCAGCCTGCAGGCCGCCTTCGTCGAATACGGCGGCAACCGCCACGGCTTCCTGGCCTTCGGCGAAATCCACCCGGACTACTACCAGCTTCCCGTCGCCGACCGGCAGCGCCTGATCGAGATGCAGGCCGCCGAGGCGCGCGAGGAAGACGAACGCGAGGAAGCCGAGGACGCCGCCCGCGACAACGACGCCGCCCTGACCGGCGCCATCGAAGCCGCGATCGTCGAAGCGGACGCGGCCGAGGTCGCCGCCGAGGCATCGGCGACCGGGGGCGATACGCCGGTGATCGAAGCGACGCCCAGCGCCGATCCCGCCGCGCAGCCCTTGGCGATGGAGACCGAGCAGGTCTCCGCCGAAGCCGGGCAGGACGAATTCTCCCGGGAAGAGGGCAGCCAGGAGGAACGGCAGCCTGAGGACCGTGGCCCAGATGACGACAGCCGCGACGACAGCCGCGACGAGGTCGAATCGGTCGGCAATGCCGATGCGCCGCCGCCCGAGACCGTGGGCGGCACCACCGAGGATGACGCGCGCGAACGCCGCATCCCGCCGCGCTTCCTGCGCCACTACAAGATCCAGGAAGTCATCAAGCGCCGGCAGATCATGCTGATCCAGGTGGTCAAGGAAGAACGCGGCACCAAGGGTGCGGCGCTGACCACCTACATCTCGCTGGCCGGCCGTTTTTCCGTGCTGATGCCGAATTCGCCGCGCGGCGGCGGCGTCTCCCGCAAGATCACCTCCACGGCGGACCGCAAGCGCCTGCGGGAGATTATCGACGAACAATCCCTGCCGCAGGGCATGTCGCTGATCGTCCGCACCGCCGGCGCGGCGCGGCCGAAGCCAGAGATCAAGAGGGACTGCGAGTACCTGCTGCGCCTGTGGGACGGCATCCGCGAACGCACCTTCGCCTCCACCGCCCCGGCGTTGATCTATGAGGAAGCGGACCTCATCAAGCGGTCGATCCGCGACGTCTACGGCAAGGACGTCGAGGAAGTGCTGGTGGATGGCGAGGACGCCTACCAGGACGCGCGCGAATTCATGCGCATGCTGATGCCGGCCCATGCCAGCAAGGTCCGCCCGGTGCGGGACGGCGTGCCGCTGTTCGCGCGCCATGGCGTGGATGCGCAGCTCGACGCGATGAACAACCCGACGGTGCAGCTGAAGTCCGGCGGCTACATCGTCATCAATCAGACCGAGGCGCTGGTCGCCATCGACGTGAACTCCGGCCGCGCCACGCGCGACCGGCACATCGAGGACACGGCGCTGCGCACCAACCTGGAGGCGGCCGATGAGGTCGCGCGCCAGCTGCGGCTGCGCGACCTCGCGGGCCTCATCGTCATCGACTTCATCGACATGGAGTCGAACAAGCACGACGCGATGGTGGAGCGCCGGCTGAAGGAAGCGCTGAAGCAGGACCGCGCGCGCATCCAGGTCGGCCGGATCAGTCATTTCGGCCTGCTGGAGATGTCCCGCCAACGGCTGCGCCCTTCCGTTGTCGAACACGCCTATGTCGCCTGCCCGCATTGCCAGGGCCGCGGGCTGGTGCGCGGTGTGGAAAGCAGCG
>CANJXD010000161.1 GCA_947478535.1 Acetobacteraceae bacterium | reverse complement strand
CTGCGGGCGGAGATCGCAGCGGCGCTGGATTACCACGCGCGAGAGGGATTCGTGCTGAACCTGCGGCGGTCCCACCCGGATGTGAATTCGATCGGCGTGCCGGTGGTGGCAACAGGCGGCGGCCGCGTGATGGCGTTGAACTGCGGCGGCGCGGTATCGGTCGTCACGCCCGATCTGCTGGCGGGGCCGGTGGCGGAGGCGGTGAAGGCGCTGGCGGCGGACATCGCGCCGGCACTATCGGCAAGTTAGGCAAAGCGCCGCTCCGCCAGCGGAGGCAGGAATTCGGCGGTGAAGACCTCCCCCGGCGATGGGGCGCGTGGCAGGCGCAGCGCTTCCGCAAGCTGGGCGATGCCTTGGGCGAGGCGTGCCGGCTGCGCATCCCCGATGCCGAGCGCCGCGCCCTCGGGATGCGCCATCTCCGCCGCGATGGTGCCGCGCCAGCGCTGGGTGTCGATGGCGAGGTCGATCGACGGCGCCGCGGCGCGGATGGCTTCCACCCCGCGCTCGGGCTCGGCGACGGCGCTGGCGAAGCCGCGCGCCACGGCGCCGACCAGGCCGCGCAGCAACCCCGGCTCACGGTCCAGCAGATGGCGGGAGGCGATGAGGGCGTTGCCGTAAAGCCCTGGCAGGTGGTCCGCGTAGTTGAGGAAGCGCAGGCGATGGGCCAGCGGCAGCCTTGCTGCGGCGAGGGAGGCGATGATGGTGTTCGGAAAGCCGAAGACACCATCGGCCGCATCCTCCTCCAGCATCCGCCGCACCTGTTCGGCGAGCGAGGCCTCGGAGGGCAGGATGCGGACGCTCGCGGCATCGATCCCCGCCGCATGGGCGAGGGCGGGGAAGACGATCAGCGCGGCATCCCGCGCATGACCGCTGATGCGGTGGCCGGCGAGGTCGGCGGGATGCTGGATCGGGCCATCCGCCGTCACGGCGACGGTCAGCGGCGTGCGGTTGAAGCCGACGAACACAGCGGCGGGACCGCGCCCCGGCGCTTCATGCGCCAGGCGCAGGATCAGCGCGGAAAGGTCGCCATAGGCGAGGTCCGCGTCACCATCCTCGAGGTCCGCCACCACGGCGGCAGCACCCTTGCCGGGCAAGTATTCCACCTCGATCCCGGCGCGGGCGAGGTGGCCATCGGCGGCGGCGAGGAAGAAGCCGGCATGGGGGCCGGAGAAGCCCGCATTCAGGCGGATCCGCAGGCGGCGCATCAGCGGGTTCCCTGTCGTTGCGCGCGTTGGCTGGGGGGCGGCAGGAAGGCCGGGTTGAAGATCGGGCCTGGGGCGGGAAGGCCGGCACCTTGCGCGAAGGCGGCGAGGCCACGGACGAATCGGGCGTCCTCGATGCCGCCAAAACCCTCAGCGGGGGGGCGCGCCATCTCCACGGCGAGCGTCACCTCCCATCGCACGCGCTCCGCGGCCGCGTTGGCCTCCGGCGCGAAGGCCATCACGGCCTCCATCGCTGAGTCGGGGTCCGCCATCGCCTCCGCCAGGCCACGGTTCAGCGCGGCGAGGAGGCGCGTCAGCAGCGCCGGCTCGGCCGCGACCAGGGCAGGAGAGGCCATGACCAGGCTGCCATGCAGGTCCGGGATCGCCGCGTCATAGCGCAGGAAGTGCAATTCCGCGGCGGCATCGCGGCCCTGTGCGGCCAGCGCGGCGGCGATGGTGCTGACATAGCCGAACAGCCCATCCGCCCTCTGGTGCTCCCCTTGGCCCAGCCGCGCGACGAGGCTGGCCATGCCGCCTTCCACCGGCTCGATCGCCACGTCGCCGGGCGCGATGCCCGTGGCGGCGGCATAGGCACCGAAGCAGCGCAGCGCGACGTCCGAGGCATGGCCGATGAGGCGCTTTCCCGGCAGGTCCCGGGCCGAGGCGATGGGGCTGTCCCGCCGCACGGCGATGGCGCTGGGGGAGGCATTGTGCACGGCGAAGATGCCGATCGGCGCCCGGGCGGGATGGGTGGCCGCGACCTCGACCAGGGAATGCACGTCGCCATAGCCGAGATCGAAGCCACCCTTGACCATGGAAGGCGCCGCGTTCCAGGCCCCGTTCCCGGGCGTCAGCGCCAGCTCGATCCCGGCTTCCGCCAGGTATCCGCGACGGATCGCCAGCAGCAGCCAGGCCTGGGGGCCGGAGAAGCCAGCGTTCAACTGCATGGTCAGGCGCTGCATGGCGGGACTATCCTGTCGCCCTATGGCACGGAACTGGCATGCAACGACCATACCGCGCCAGCGCCATGGGGCGCGGTGAAATTTGGAGCGCCCGCATGCGATCTGCCCTGACCCGCCGCAGCCTGCTGGCCGCCGCCGCCGCGCCATTGGCCTTGCCGGCCTTCGCCCAGCCCGTCTGGCCTTCGCGACCGGTGCGGATCCTGATCTCCTTCCCCCCGGGTGGGTCGAGCGATTTCGTGGCCCGCGTCATTGCGCCGCAACTGACGGAAATGTTCGGCCAGCAATTCCTGGTGGATAATCGCCCCGGCGCCGGCGGGATGCTGGCGGCCGAGGCCCTGAAGCGCGAACCCGCGGATGGTCAAACCTTCCTGCTTTCGAACAACGCGCCCTTCACCATCGCGCCGACGATGTTCCCGCGCATCACCTACAATGCGAACCGCGATTTCACCCATGTCGCCTATCTCGGCAGCACCTTCGGCGGCTGCGTGGCGCATCCCTCGCTGGGGGTGCGGAGCTTGGCGGAGTTGGTGGCGAAGGCGAAGGCGGAGCCGGGGAAGATCAACTTCGGCTCCTCCGGGATTGGGTCCATCGGCCACATCACGGGGGCGAATTTCTGCCTCGCCGCCGGCATCGACATGGTGCACGTGCCCTATCGCGGGGCCGGCCCGCTGCGGATCGACCTGACGACGGGCGTGATCGGGCTGAATTTCGAGGGCATCGTCAGCAGCGTGCCCGCCATCGCGGCGGGGCAGCTCGTCGGGCTGGCGGTGGCGGCGGAAGACCGGGTGCCGGCGGTGCCGACAGTGCCGACTTTCCGCGAACTCGGCTTCGACATCGTCATCAAGAACTGGCACGGGCTGAGCGGCCCGTTGGGGCTGCCCGCGCCGGTGGTGGAACGCTTGCAGCGGGGCCTGGCGGATATCTGCCAGCGCGCGGCGGTGACGCAGCAATTCGGCACCATCGGCAACTACTACACGCCCATGGCCGGCGCCGATTTCCCGCGCTTCGTGGCGGATCAGATCGATCTGTGGCGGCCGATGATCATCGCCGCCGATGCGGTGGACAAGTAGCCGCTACTTCTCCCTTTGGCCGCCCTGGTCGGCGCCCATCTTCTTTTCCATCCATCGCACGGCGAAGGAAATGGCGAGGATCAGCACCAGGTATTCGAGGATGAGGATGGAGTAGATCTCCAACGGCCGGAACACCGTCACCACCAGTTCATTCGCCTTGCGGGTCAGCTCCTGGTAGCCGATGACGCTGGCGAGGGACGACATCTTCACGACGTAGATGAACTGGTTGGCGATCGGCGGCAGCACGCGGCGGATCGCCTGGGGCAGGATGACGAAGCGCATGCGCTGCCAGGGCGAAAGCCCCAGTGCCATCGCCGCCTCGCGCTGCCCGCGTTCGACGGACTGGATGCCGGCGCGGAAGATCTCCGCCTCGAAGGCGCTGTCGCAGATGCCGATGGCGAGCATGGCGGCGACGAAGACATCCACCCGGATGTCGAGCACCACCGGCAGTCCGTAGAACACCCAGAGCACCATGACGAGGATGGGGATGGCGCGGAACAACTCGACATAGACGCGGTTGGTCCAGCGCAGCACCTTCCAGCGCGCCATGCCCAGCATCGCGACGCCGAGGCCAAGGATGATGGACAGCACCATGGTGGAGAGCGAGAGCGAGATGGTCGCCCAGAAGCCGGACGCCATGAAGGACAGGTTGGCCGCACCCCGGGCATCCCTGGGGTCCACGACATGCCAGCCCCAATTGCCGCCGCAGCCCGCCAGCAGAGGGGCGAGCACCAGCAGCACCGCCAAGGCGCGCCCCCACATCATTCCGCGCGCCTTCAGCATGGTTGCCGGCATCCTTGATCAAACCCAGGTTGCACCCATTGCATGAGTGTCGCACCCTTCCAACCAGCGCAAGCACCGAGCCCGCTTCAAGGAGCCTTCCCATGCAACGCCGTATCCTCCCCGCCGCAGCGGCTGCCGCCGCCGCCCTCGTCCTGCCTGGCCAAGCCCAGGCGCAGGCCGCCGGCACGTCCCGCCTGCAGACCATCCAATCCTCCGGCCGCATCCGCATCGGCACGACCGGCGACTTCAACCCGATGAGCTTCCGCGACCCGGCCTCCCGCGAGTATCGCGGGCATCAGATCGAATGTGGCCAGCGCCTGGCGCGGGACATGAACGTGCGTGCCGAATTCATCGCGACGGATTGGCGCACGCTGATCAACGGGCTGGTGGCGGACCAATACGACATCGTCTGCACCGGCACCTCGATGTCCGTGGCGCGCGCCATGGCGGCGAGCTTCACCATCCCCTGGGGCCGCAATGCCTTCGTGCCGCTGGTGCGCCGGCGGGACGCGACCCGCTTCGCCAATTGGGATGCGCTGAACCAGCGCGGCGTCACCATCGGCACCAATCTCGGCACGACGATGGAACAGTTCGTGCAGCAGGGCCTGCCCGCGGCGACCCTGCGCCGCGTGGAAAGCCCGGCGCGGGACTGGCAGGAACTGCTGGGCGGGCGCGTCGATGCGACGATGTCCTCGATGATCGAGGCGGCCTTCCTGACGAAGGAATACCCGGACCTCGTCTCCATCTTCACCGACAGCCCCCGCAACCCGATCCCGATGTCCTTCCTGAGCCCGTTGAACGACCAGGTCTTCACCAACTTCCTGAACGCCTGGATCACCATCAGCACGGCGAACGGCTTCTTCGCCGAGATCAACGCGAAGTGGGGCATCGTCCAGGCGTGACCCGTCCGATGACGGTAGCGACCGAAGGTCGCGGACGTCTGAATCGGCCGGGGGGATCATGACCCGCAGGGCTCACAGCACCGACCGGCCGTGGGAGGTAGCCTGCGGCTACTCCCGCGCCGTGCGGGTTGGCCCCTATGCCGAAACCGCGCTGTGCAGCCCCTGCGGGCCGGATGGCGCGGTGCTGCATCCCGGGGATGTCTATCGGCAGACGCTTGCCTGCCTCGACATCATCCGTGACAGCCTGGCGGCGGTGGGGATGACGATGGAGGATGTGGTGAAGACCCGCATCTACGTCGTCGATCCCTCCCACTGGAAGGAGTCCGGCCGCGCGCATGGGGAGGTGTTCGGCACCATCCGCCCGGCCCTCGGCTGGATCTACATGAGCGCCTTCTTCGCCGAAGGGATCACGGTGGAGGTCGAAGCGACCGCCTATCGCGCGGGATGATCGGGCGCGGCTTCGAAGGCCATGAAGGTTTCGGCCAGATCCTGCGCGGCGGCGTCCAGCAGGGCTTCCCCGTGCTCGGCGCGGGCCAGCGATGGGTCGCTGCCGATCGGGCCATCGGGGAAGCGGGCACGATGGCGCGCGGCATCGAGGTGACGGTCGCCGCCGGCATCGTGCAGCGCATCGGGAGCAAGGGCGCGGAAGGGCGGCCAGGCATCCGGCGCGGCGGTGAGGCCAGGGTGCAGGGCCATGGCGATGGCGATTTCGCTCGGCGTGGCGTGGAAGCCCGCCCGATCCCCGTAGAATTCCTGGACCAGCGCCTTGGTGCGCGGGCCTTCCCACCACGCCCGCAGCTTCGCGGTGACGGGATGCGGGAAGGCGAGGCGGCCAAGCGAGACCTCCGCCATCACCTCCTGCATCGCCGCCTGGGCCGGGGCGATGTTCCCGCCATGGCCGGTCAGCAACAGGATGCGCGTGAAGCCGCCGCGCCCGAGGCTCGCCATCACATCGAACAGCACCGCGGAAAGGGTGCTTGGCCGCAGGCTGGCGGTGCCGGAAAAGCCCAGGTTGAACTGCGCCTGGCCGTAGGCGAGCACGGGCGCTGCGATGCCCCCGGCCAGGGCCGCGGCACGGTCCGCCACCGCCTGGGCGCAGAGCGTATCCGTGCCGATCAGCCCCGGCGCGCCATGCTGTTCCAGGCTGCCGAGCGGGATGATGATGCCACGCCGGCCACTGGCCAGATGCCGTTCCACCGCCGCGAGGCTCATCAGGTCGAGGCGCATCCATGAACTCCCTGACGGCGCGGGTTGCCGCCCAGCTTGAAGGCCGCGCGGAAAGACCGCGCCGCGTCGCCGTGGTGGGGGCGGGGGTGCTCGGCCTGTCCACGGCCTGGGCGCTGGCACGGCGAGGACATGCCGTGACGGTGCTTGAGGCCGGAGCGCTGCCTAACCCGGCCGCATCCTCCTTCGACGAAGGCCGCATCATCCGCCATGCCTATGGCACGATGGAAGGGTATGCCGCGATGATGCCGGCGGCCTTCACGGCCTGGCGCCGGCTTTTCGCGGAAACCGGGCGGGACCGCCTGATCCCGACACGCGCCGTCTATGTGCTGCGGGACGAATCACCCTGGCAGGCCGCGGTGGCGCAAAGCCAGGCGCGGCAGGGGCTTGGATTCGAGGCGGTGGACCCCGCCGGCATCCCCATCCTGAACACGCAGGGCGTGATCCGGGCGATGGAGGTCGCCGGGTCTGGCCTGCTGCGGGCGGCGCCGATCCTGGCGGATCTGCTGGCGCTGCTGCCGCGCCTCGGCGTTGCGATCCATGGCGGGGCGCAGGTCGCGCGCCTTTCGGCCGGAGGCCCGGTGCTGGCGGATGGCGCCGTGGTGCCGGCGGATGTCACGCTTGTCGCGGCGGGAACCGGCGTGCTGCGCCTGCTGCCGGAGGCCTCGGCGCAGGCGGGGCTGCGCGCTTCACTGCAAAGCGTCGCCTATCTCGAACCGCCGCCGACGCTGCGCGATGCCTGGGATGCGGCGCCGATCCTTGCCTGCCGGCTGCCGGGGCACCCGACTGGGGGCGTCTATGTCCTGCCGCCGCGCGATGGCGCGCGGCTGAAGATCGGCGACTACGCCACCGACCATACGGTGGACCCGGAGGCGGCGCGGGAGCCGCCCAACCCGACGCGGATCGCGGCCCTGCTGGATGCGGGGGCCCGGGCCATCGCCCGATTCGGGGAATACCGGGTGATCGCGGCGCGGCACTGCCTCTACACCATGGCGCCGGAGGATCGCTTCGTGGTGCGCCCGGTGGTGCCCGGCGCGGCGCCTGGCGTGGTCATGGCCAGCGCCTGTTCGGGGCATGGCTTCAAGCTCGCCCCCTTGATGGCGCTCGGCCTTGCGGCGGCGGTGGAGGAACGGATCGGGATGGACGACCTCGCCTTCTGGGCGGCGGGGCGCGACGGTGAGGCTTCCGCCGCGCCCACTTCCGCATGACAATGCCCGCGAAGGAGAGGACCGCCATGACCTACGCGACCGCGAAGCAGATCGCCGTCAGCGAGATCCCCGTTATCGATGTCTCCGCCCTCGTGGCGCGGGATGCCGAGGGAAGTGCCGCCGCCGGCCGCGCGATGCGGGAGGCGAGCGAGCGCATCGGCTTCTTCTACGTCGCCGGCCATGGCATCCCCCAGCCGGTCATCGATGCCGTCTTCGGCCGTGCGCGGGATTTTTTCGCCTTGCCGGAGGAGGACAAGGCGGGGGTCGCCGTGAACAAGCGCCATCGCGGCTGGATCGGCCATGGCGGGGCGAAGATGTATGGCGGCGCCCGGCCGGATCTGAAGGAAAGCTTCGTCTTCGGCCTCGAATTGCCGGAGACGGACAGGGATGTCGCCGCAGGCACGCCGCTGATGGGGCCGAACCAGTGGCCGGCGGCGATGCCGGGGCTGCGGGAGGTTGTCTATCCCTATTACGAGGCGGTGCTCGATCTCGGCCAGGCGGTGCTGCGCGGCCTGGCGCTGAGCCTTGGGCGGGATGCGGCGTTCTTCGCGCCGCGTTTCACCCGGCCGCTCGCCCGTGGGTCGCTGATCTGGTACCCGCCGCAGCCGCCGGACCTGGGGCGGGAACAGTTTGGCGTCGCGCCACATACGGACTACGGCGGTCTGACCTTCCTCTACCAGGACAATACCGGCGGCTTGCAGGTGCGTGGCGCGAGCGGGGATTGGGTGATGGCGACCCCGGTCGAGGGCACCTTCGTGGTGAATATCGGGGACCTGATGGCGCGCTGGACGAATGACCGCTTCCGGTCGAACCCGCATCGCGTGGTCAATACCTCCGGCCATGCCCGGCAGAGCGTGGCGGTGTTCTACGACCCGGGCTTCCATGAGGTGGTGGACCCGCGGGACCTGTTGGACAACGCCGCCGAGGCGCGCCACGCGCCGATGGCGTGCGGGGAATGGGTGGTGGGGCACTTCGACAAGGCCTTCCGCTACCGCGCCCCCACCCCGGCCGCCTGAGGTCGCCATGGGGGGCGATGGCGGGAAGACCCCGCTGCTGCGGCCGGAGTGGCGGTATGTGGAACCCGCCACCCTTGAAGATTTCCGTGCGCCGGATTGGGGGCTGCTCGGCCGGCAGCGGGCGCAGTTCGATGCCGCCTGCCAGGCCGACCACGCGTTGCGCATGCTGCTGGCCACCGCTGCCGACCCGGGCTTCGGGTATGAGGTCAATAACTTCCGCCACAGCGTGCAGGCCGCGACGGCGGCGATGCAGGATGGGCGGGCTGAGGAGTATATCGTCGTCGCGCTGTTCCATGATGTCGGCTTCACGGTCTGCCCGGGCAGCCACGGCGCCTTCGCCTCGGCGATGCTGTCCCCCTACATCAGCGATGCCAGCCGCTGGGTGCTGGAACGGCACCAATTGTTCCAGGCGCATCACTGCCACGAACACCCGGACGAGGCGGTGGACCCGGCCGCGCGGGAACGCTGGCGCGGCCATCCGCATTTCGCCGCCACCGCCGATTTCGTCGCGCGCTACGACGTGACGACGATCCGCGCCGGGCTGCCGGAAGCGCCGATCGAAATCTTCGCACCGATGGTCCGCCGCGTGCTGTCGCGGCCGCCACGGCTGATCGCCCCGCGTGCGGACTGAACCCCCCGCGCTCGCCTGGCGGCGCCGTGGCCGCGCAATGCTGGATGTGGTGCAGTTCGCGGCCTTCGCCGCGCTGCTGGTCTGGCTGGTGGTCCGTGGCGCGGCGGGGATGGGGTATAATTGGCAGTGGTATCGCGTGCCCCGCTACATCGCCCAGGACTTCGATGGCGAGGTCTTCGCCGGCCCGCTGCTGAAGGGCCTTGCGGTGACGCTGGAGATCAGCGCGCTGGCGCTGCTGCTGACCATCGCCATCGGCCTGGGCACCGCCATCCTGCGGCTATCGGGTTCCGTCGCCGGGCGCTGGATCGCGATCGGCTATATCGAGGTCATCCGCAACACGCCGCTGCTGGTGCAGCTCTATGTCGTCTATTTCATCCTGGCGCCCATCCTCGGGCTCGAACGCTTCTGGGCCGGGGTGCTGGCGCTGGCGATTTTCGAGGGCGCCTTCGCGGCGGAAATCTTCCGCGGCGGCATCCTTGCCGTGCCGGCGGGGCAGTGGGAGGCGGCGTGGACGCTCGGACTTTCCCGCGCGCGCGCCTATCGGCATATCGTGCTGCCGCAGGCCTTGCGCGTGGTGCTGCCGCCGCTGGCGGGGATCGGGGTTTCGCTGATCAAGCATTCCGCCATCGTCAGCGTCATCGCCATCTTCGACCTGACGAATGAAGGTCGGAACGTCATCAGCGACACCTTCATGACCTTCGAGATCTGGCTGACCGTCGCCGCGCTGTATCTGGCGGTGACGGTGACGCTTTCCCTCGCCGTGCAGGGGCTGGAACGCCGCCTGCGCGGGGCCACCTGACCACCATCCAACAGGAGACGACCGGCATGAGCTGGCTGACACGACGCTTCCTCGCCCCCGCGGCCGCCGGTGCGGCGGCGGGCTCCCTCATCGGCCCGAGCCAGGCCCAGGCGCAAACGGCGGATGCCCGCGTGGCGCTGGCGGCTTCCTCCGTGATCGAGGAGATCAAGCGGCGGGGGTCGCTGCGCATCGGCATGACGACCTTCGTCCCCTGGGCTTTCCGCAACCGCGCGGGCGAACTGGTGGGCTATGAGATCGATGTCGCGACGCGGCTCGCGCAGGATATGGGCGTGCGGGCGGAATTCGTGCCGACGGCGTGGGACGGCATCATCCCCGCGCTGCTCGCCGGGCGGTTCGACTTCATCATCGGCGGCATGACCATCACGCCGCAGCGCAACCTCTCCGCCAACTTCTCCGCCTCCTATTCCGCTGGCGGCGTCGATCTCGCGGCGAACAAGCGGATGGCGGAGAGCATGACGACGGTGGAGGCGTGGAACCGTCCGAACGTCACCATCGCGGCGCGGCGCGGCACATCGGCACTGGCCACGGCGCAGCGCCTGTTCCCGCGCGCGACGATCCGGCAATTCGACGATGACGCGCAGTCGATCCTCGAAGTCGTCAACGGGCGCGCGCATGGCATGGTCGGCAGCGCGCCGCGGCCGCGCTTCGCGGTGGCGGAACATGCGGCGGTGCTGTTCAGCCCCTTCACCGAAGTGCTGGCGCGGCAGGCGGACGCGATCGCGGTGCGGAAGGGCGATCCGGACGCGTTGAACTTCCTCAACAACTGGATCCTCAACCGCCAGCTCGATGGCTGGCTGGATGAGCGTGCGGCCTATTGGTTCCGGGACCGCGACTGGCGCACGGAAGTGGCCCCGGGCTGATGGCGGAAGCGGCGCGCCCG
>CANJXD010000160.1 GCA_947478535.1 Acetobacteraceae bacterium | reverse complement strand
GTGGCATCTCCGACCACGACACCAGCATCTCCGACTGTCGATCTCGTTGCCGCCCCAGCGCCATATGACACCTGCCACCGCCTGCTGCAGATGTCAGAATCAGGCCACGCCGAATTCGTCAACGGGCTGATAGGCGAGGTCCCGTGTCTGGGCGATGGCTGCGCGAAGGCAGGCCATGCGGGTCTCGCCGGTCCAATAGAAACCTGGCAGAGGGCGGGTTGCCGCCAGGGCGTTGGTGTCGGCATAGCCGGGCATCCGCAGCCAGTAGACGCCGCGCACATATTCTCGCCAGCCGAGGATCTGGCGAATGAAGCCTTCCACCGCGGCCAGTGGGGCGTCGCCACGCCGCCAGGCCGCTTCCGCCGCCCGGCAGGCCTGCATCGGGTCCAGCAACCCGGCATTCAGCGCCGCGGCGATCAGCGCGTGGAACAGCACGGTCTGGCCCTCGGCCATCGCATCCTGGAAATCACCGAAGCGGGACAGCCGATGGGTGATGAAGTCACCCAGGGCCAGGCGGGCATCCTCCCCCGTCACGGGCCAGGCGAAGGCATCGAGATTGCCGAAATGGTCCGGGAATTCCCGCGCCACCAGCACCATCACCTCCCGCGACACCGCATCCGGCGGGAAGCGCCGGGGCGGCGGCACCGCCACGCCGGGGTCGAGCGGCTTGCGATTCTCCGCGTCGAAATTCCACGCGCCGCCCGCGGGTTCATCGGGCGCCAGCATCAACAGCCCCGTCTCACGCCGCATCTCGCGATAGAAGTACTCCATCCGCAGTTGGCGCCGACCGCCGGCCCAGGCGTTGAAGCGGCCCAGCGTGCAGAGAAAGCGTGTATCCTCCCGGATCTCGACCGGCAGGCCGACCTGCGCCTCCCACCCGCGCATCGCCTCCAGCACGCGCCATTCGCCGGGGTGGGTGGCGATGATGCCGAGGCAGCCTTCCTCCGCTGCCGCGCGGGCCACCTCGCCGCCCAGGCTCTGCGTATTGGCGGGGTCATCCAGCGTGACGTAGCGGACGCGAAAGCCGCGCGCGCGCAACTCCCCGGCGAAGTGGCGCATCGCCGACAGGACCAGCACGATCTTCTGCTTGTGGTGGGGCACATAAGTGCATTCGGCCCGCACTTCCGCCATCAGCACCACGTCGCGCGCGGGGTCGATGCCGTCCAGCGCCGACAGGCCGGGGGAACACTGGTCCCCCAGCACCAACCTCAGATGACGCACCATCAGGCCTTTTCGTAGCGGACGGCGCTGCCGTCCTCCGCCGTCGTGGCAAAGCCGGCCCAGCCGCCGGCGGCGTCGTAGACCACTTCGGCGCCCTCGCCGCCCACCAGCACCACCTTCGCGCCGCCGCAGGGATGGGGCGAGACGGTCACCCCCGGCTGCACCACCTCGCCCCGCCGGGGGTCGAACAGCGGAACGCCGGGACGAAAGGAGGTCTGGCGCCACCAGGTCAGCGGCGCGGCGTCCACCGGCAGGCGCGCTTCGCCTGCCGTGCCGCGCAGCAGGAAGCCGCCGGCCTCGGCGCGGCCCTCGCAGAAGCCCGGCGTGCCGTTGCGGTCGAGGCGGGAGGCGATGGAGACCAGGCGGTCGCCACGCCACTGCTCCGCCGTGTCATGACTGTAGCGATAGACGGTGAAGCCCATCAGCTTCACCTCCACCCGCACCTCGCTGCGCGCTTCGAGGATACCGCCATCGAGGTCCCGGAAGGTGACGCGATGCGTGCCGACGGGGCTGCCGCCGCGGATCATCCGAAACGCGATCGGGCCAGGCGCGGCCATGGCGGGCATCCCCAGTGCCAGCATCGGCAGGGCGAGCAGGGGCCGGCGGCCGATCATCCCCGTCCCGCCAGGGCGGCGCGGCCGCCATCGACGCCGATGACCTGCCCCGTCATCCAGCCCGCCGCCTCCGAGAGCAGGAAATCCGCCAGCGCGGCGCTGTCCTCCGCCTCCCCCAGCCGGGGGATGGGGTGCTGCTTCGCGATCGCCTCGGCCATTTGCGGGCTCCTCGTCAGCGGTTCGGCCAGGGCCGTGCGGGTCAGGCTCGGCGCGATGCAGTTCACCCGGACCCGGGGTGCCAGGTCGGCGGCGAGCGAGACGGTGAGACCCTCCACCGCCGCCTTGGCCGCGCCGATGGCGACATGGTTCGGGAATCCGCGCCGCGCCGCAACGGAAGAAAACAGCACCACGGACCCGCCGCCCGCCGCCAAGCCTGCTGCCGCCGCCTGCACCGCAAGCGCCGGGGCGGCGGCGTTGAGGCGGAAGGCATCCAGCAGATCGGCCTCTGTCAGCCGGGCCAGCGGCTTCAGCAGGATGGAGCCGACGCAGAAGGCGAGCCCGGCCAGGGGTGTTCCCGCTGCCTCGACCGCAGCCTTCACTTGCGCGGCATCCAGCACATCCGCCACCGCATGCCCGCAGCCAAGTTCGGCCGCCAGCGCGGCCAGCGGGGCCTCTCGCCGCGCCACCAGGAAGGGGCGGGCGCCGCGCGCCACCACCCGCCGGGCCAGCGCCGCGCCGATTCCGCCCGTCGCCCCGAAGATCAAGACTTGGCCAGCCATGCCGATGCCCGCTTTCGTCACAGAGAGGCGAAGAGATGGGCGGCCGGCCAGCATCGGAAAGGCCCCTTCGCCCAGACGTGTGGGATACGGGGTGGGACGGGAGACAGCGGGCCGCCCGCGTGGCAGGATGGACGGCAATGCGCCAATTGCTGCTCCTGCGGCACGCGAAGTCCTCCTGGGACGACCCGCGCCTGTCCGACCACGCCCGGCCCTTGAACGCCCGCGGCCGCCGTGCCGCCATGGGCATGGGGGCGGCGATGCGGGATCTGGGGCTGGCGCCGGATGTCGTCCTCGTCTCCTCCGCCCGCCGCACCTTGCAGACGCTGGAGGCGCTGGGGCCGATCGAGGGACCGCCGCTGATCGAGCCGATGGATGATCTCTACCTCACCACCTGGACGTCGCTCATCGGCGTGCTGCGACGGGTGCCGGAGACAGCGCGGAGCATCCTGCTGATCGGCCACAATCCGGGTCTGCATGACTTGGCCCTGGCCCTGGCCGGGGAGGATGCGATGGCTTTGGAAACCCCGCTGACGCGCCGGCTGGCAGCGGGCTACCCGACCGGCACGCTGACAGAATTCGCCGTGGCGCTGCCCTGGGGGCATCTGGAGGCCGGGGGCGCGCGGCTGTTGCGCGTGCTCTCGCCCGGGGATCTGCCCTCGGCCGAAGCCGGCGATACCGCCGATACCCTGGCCTGAAGCGGGAGGGGCTTCCACAGCATGAAGCCGATCTCCCTGTCCCTGGAAGCCGTGATCGCACCGGAAGCCGCCGCTCGCCTGCCGCGCTGCCGGGCGATCGCCGCGCGCCGCGCCGCCCGCGCCCGCAGCCTGCCCTACTCTCTGGAATGGCTGGACACGGCGACGGGCGCGCTGGCCGAGGCGGGGCTCGCCCTGGTGGTGCCGAACCCCGGAACCCGGCTGCTTCTGCGCGGCATGCCAGGGCCGGAGGAGCCCTGGTGCCCCGGCACGCCGCCGCCCCTGCTGGCGACGCTGGCCGGCAATGCGGTGCCCGACGAAGCCGGGGGGGAGGACCTGCTGCCGCTGGCGCGTTTCGAAGGCCAGCGCACCACCCTCACCCTGCGCGGCGGGGTGACCGGGGCCTTGATCCAGGGCGTGCTGCACGCCCCGGGGGGCGCGGCGGAACCCGCCGCCCGCCTGCGGCTGACCGGCCCCCCCCGCGCCGTGGCGGAGGCGATGCGCGCCATCGCCGCGACCCAGCCAGCCGCCCCACCGCCCGGCAGCCTGGCCGAACAGGCGCGGGCGCTGGCGCTCGGCGTGGGCTATCGCCCGCGGCGCCTCGGCGGGCCCCTGCTGCTGGCCGGGATGGGGGTGGAGGATGCGCTGGCGCGGTCGATCGGCCACCTCGCGGAGGTCATGGCCTGGCATGCGCCGATCGCCGCCGCCGGCACCAACCCGGCGGGCGTGCACCAGTTGCGCGTCGCCCTGCGGCGGCTGCGTTCGGTGCTGCGGATTTTCCGCCCGGCGGCCGATGGCCCTTCCCTGCGCGCGTTCGATGCCGGGCTGAAGGCACTGGCCGGGCTGCTCGGCCCGGCGCGGGATTGGGATGTGTTCCTGGGCGGACTCGGCGCCGAGCTGGCCGCTGGCCTGCCGGAGGAACCACGCGTCGCGGCGCTGCTCGCGGCCGGGCAGGCGCGGCGGGATGCCGCCTATGCCGCACTGCGCCCGGCGCTGGCCGGCCCCCTGCTGCGTGGCCTGGTGTGGGAAGCGGCGGCGCTGGAGTCGGGCCACCCCTGGCGCCGGGAACAGCGGGGGGAAGCGGCGGTGGACTGGCGCCGCCGCCCGGTGGAGGAGTTCGCCGCCCATCGCCTGGACCGAAGCTGGCGGCGCATCACCAAGGTTGGGGAGGCGATCGCGGCCCTGCCGGATGCCGAGTTCCACGCCCTGCGCCTGCAGGCAAAGCGGCTGCGCTATGCTGCGGAGTTGTTCGCGCCCCTGTTTTCCCGCAGGCGGAGCCGGCGCTTTCTCGAACGCCTGGAAGCAGTGCAGGACCAGCTTGGCCTGGCCAATGACGTGACGGTGGCTCGCGGGCTGGTTGCATCCCTGGCGGCCGAAACGGGGGATTGGGCAAGCGGGCTGGCGGAAGGCTGGACGCTGGCCCGCGCCCGGCACGCAAGGGCACGGGCGGCGGAGGCGTGGGGGGAACTGCTTGGGGGCCGACCTTATTGGAATCAAGGGTGAAGGCCTCGACTCTCACGCAGAGTTTCAAGAAAAAATTTAAGGTAAATGAATGGGTTGCGCGACATTGTCGGCTTGGAGTACCCGTTGAGGACCCCAGCATCCTCACGGTTCCGTGTCCCGAAATCGCCGCCTCTTTCGCCCTGCCCCCACGCCGCGCCGCTGGCGCGGACCCATTGTCGCCATTGCCGGGGCGGTGATCGTCGCCGCGCTGTCCGGCATCGGCCTGCCACCGGCGCTGATGGGCTCCGCCCCCCGCGAACAGGATTGGTCGGCACTCGCCGCGGAGGTGAGGGTGGTGGACGGCGATACGCTGCGTCTCGGTGACCGGACGCTGCGCCTGGCCGGGATCGAGGCGCCGCAGCGCGGCCAGGCCTGCGCCGATGGCGGGGCGCGCGGCTTCGATTGCGGGGCGGCGGCGGCGGAAGCGCTGTCTCGGCTTGTGAATGGGCGTTCCGTGCTCTGCCGGGTCGAGGGGCGGGACCGCAACGGGCGCGGCTTCGGCATCTGCACGGCGGGCGGGGTGGAGCTGAATGCCGGGCTGGTGACAGCGGGCTGGGCGCTGGCAGCCGCGGAGGATGGTGAACTTGTCGCCATGGAAGCCGCGGCACGGGGGGCCGGGCGCGGCCTCTGGGCCGGCAGCTTCACCCGGCCCGAGAGTTGGCGCCGGCGTAACTGACGGTAAAGGCGCGGTTTACAGTTGGCGCCTTAGTATTGCGCTGGCGCAGCCGTTGCGTCGCAGGCTTGATGATCCCCCTCCGTTGCCAAGCGCCCCGCCCCGCTTCTATCTTGCGGCGCACCATAACGGGGCCGAGAGCATGGCCCGGCCCCCACCCCCCCGCGTGCGAGGAAGCATTCGATGACAATCACGGCCAAAGGGACCGTCACCTTCACGCTCGACGGGACCAACCGCAGCACGAAGTTGCCGGTATTCGGCGGGTCCGTCGGCCCCGATGTCGTTGACATCCGCAAGCTGTATGCCGATCTCGGCGTCTTCACTTACGACCCGGGCTATGGCGAGACGGCGGCCTGCGAGAGCAAGATCACCTACATCGATGGCGATGAGGGCATCCTGCTGTATCGCGGCATCCCGATCGACCAGCTCGCGGAGAAGTCCGACTTCATCGAGGTCTGCTACCTCCTGATGAATGGCGCCCTGCCGAACGCGAAGGAACTCGCGGAATTCCGCAAGGGCGTCACGTACCACACCATGGTGCATGAACAGATCCGGCAGTTCTTCAACGGCTTCCGGCGCGACGCCCACCCGATGGCGGTGATGTGTGGCGTGGTGGGCGCGCTGGCCGCCTTCTACCATGACAACCTCGACATCAATGACGAACGCCAGCGCGAGATCGCTGCCTTCCGCCTCATCGCGAAGGTGCCGACCATCGCCGCGATGGCCTACAAATACGCGCTGGGCCAGCCCTTCGTGTATCCGCGCAACGACCTCAGCTATGCCGGCAACTTCCTGCACATGCTGAACTCGGTGCCGGCCGAGCCTTATATCGTCTCGCCGACGCTCGAACGCGCGATGGACCGTATCCTGGTCCTGCATGCGGACCATGAGCAGAACGCCTCCACCTCCACGGTGCGCCTCGCGGGCTCCACCGGCGCCAACCCCTTCGCCTGCATCGCCGCCGGCATCGCCGCCCTCTGGGGCCCCGCGCATGGCGGTGCGAACGAGGCGGTGCTGAAGATGCTGGCCGATATCGGCAGCGTGGAAAACATCCCCGCCTTCATCGAGAAGGTGAAGGACAAGAACTCCGGCGTGAAGCTGATGGGCTTCGGTCACCGGGTTTACAAGAACTTCGACCCCCGCGCGAAGATCATGCAGCAGTCCTGCCACGAGGTGCTGAGCGAGCTCGGCATCAAGGATGAGCCGCTGCTCGATATGGCGATGGCGCTGGAGAAGGTGGCACTGGAGGACGATTACTTCGTCTCCCGCAAGCTGTATCCGAACGTCGATTTCTACTCGGGCATCATCCTGAAGGCGATGGGCATCCCGACCAGCATGTTCACGGTGATCTTCGCCGTGGCGCGCACCGTCGGCTGGGTGTCCCAGTGGAAGGAAATGATCGAGGAGCCCGGCCAGCGCATCGGCCGCCCGCGCCAGATCTACACCGGCCCGACGCAGCGCGACTACGTGGACGTCGCCGACCGGGGTTGAACGAAGGGGCTGCCCGAGACGGGCTGAACACCCCACCCCGGCATCCGGCGGGCCTCCCGCCGGGTCAGTGCGCGATAGTCTGTCTTCCGAACCCCCCCGGCCCCGCCGGCGGGGTTTTTCATGTTCGCGAGCATGCGGGGCCATGCTGGGGCGCCCCGCCAGTCATCCATGCACAGGCAAGCAATTGAATCCCTGTGGAAAACCTTCTGCCGGCAATTGCGCCCATCACCCGTGGCCCGCGATTCTGACGCCGATTCATGCCGCCGGAGGATGCGTCATCAAAGCTTATTCAACCCTGAGACGTATTTTCTTAACGTCCCCACACCGAAAACCCTTGATTTTGAACGGAGTTCACGGAATCTATCTACCTTAGGTTGATATCCACAAGGAGAAATACACCCCATGAGCGAAGGTCCCAAGCGCTTCATCATGGTCAGCCGAGGGAAGGTTCTGGATGAGTTGGTCAGGGACCGGCTGCGGCTTTGGCCACAGCGTCCACCCGGTGCTGTCAAATCGATCAAGCAACCCGGCACCTGGCTTCGTGGCCGGCCGGGGGAGCCCGCCATGATCCAGCAGCCCTTCCTGAAGCTGCCCGGGACGAACACCTGTCGCACCATCCCCGATGGGCTCTGGCTGCATTTCAGCCCGGACCCGATGGACCGCTACGCCGACATTCTCTGCATCGAGGCCTGCGGGTCCATCGCCAACCTGCAGGACAAGCGGGCGCGCTTCGCGCCCTCCACTGGTTCGTTGCTGGTGGTGTGCCCCCTGCGCTGGCTGCTGGACCCCGTCGGGCCGGGGGAGGAGACGCCGCGCTGGCGGATGATCCGCCTGCTGCGGCAGGCGCCGACCGAGGCCCTGGTGCTGCCGGTGCGGGATGTGCGGGTGCTGTATGGGCTGAAGGCGCGGCACTATGACGGTTTTGCGAAATCGCAAATGCCGCAGCCCCATGAGTACTTCTGCCCGATGGACGCGCTGACCGCCGAGGACGGGCATGAAGCGCCCGATATGCGGTCCCTGATCAGCCGCGCCAGCGCGACGACGAACTTCATGACGCCTCCCTGAGCCCGGCCTTTGTTGGGGTTTGGGCGGGTGGGCAGCTGATCGCCGGGCGGCGTGCCTTCCCGCCGCCTTTCCCTTGCCCAATCCGGCCTCGCCCTCAACTCCTGAAGCGCCGGCCCGGTGCGAGCCCCCCTGCCCGACGGCCGCGCATCCCTGTAGATCGGTGCCGCAGCGGCAGGAGGAGACAGCGCATGCTATTCGGAAGGCGGAGTGTGGCGACCGGCCTCGCCGGTGGGGTGGTGACGCTGGCGGTGCCGCAGCCGCTGCGCGCCCAGCAGGTTTCGGGGTCCCAGGTTTCGGGGTCCCAGATTTCGGGACCGCTGACGCTCTATACCTCGCAGCTCGAACCCGATGCGGCGCAGACCGTGGAAGCCTTCCGCCGCCGCCACCCCGGCGTGACGGTGGAGTGGATCCGCGGCGGCACCGGGCAGATCATGACCCGGCTTCGCGCCGAGATCGCCGCCGGCAACCCGCGCCCGGACGTCCTGCTGCTGGCCGATGGCCTGACCTTCGAGGGGCTGCGCGCCGAAGGCCGGCTGCGGCCGAGCCCGGAGGTCGCCATCGCCGGCACGCCGGCCGGGCAGATCGATGAGGGGCGCGGCTATTTCGGCACCAAGCTGATCACCACCGGCATCATGCACCACGCCCGCGCGCCCTTCGTGCCGCGCCACTGGGCGGATTTGCTGGACGCCCGGGCGCGCAACCAGGTGGCCATGCCATCGCCCGCCGTCTCCGGTGCCGCGGCCATCCATGTGACGGCGCTGGTGCAGAATCCGGCGCTGGGGTGGGAGTATGTGGAGCGCCTGGTGCGCAACGGCGTGCAGGCACGCGGCGGCAACGGCCCGGTGATGCAGGCGGTGGCGGGGGCGGAGCGCGCCTTCGGCATCGCCATCGACTACCTGCCGATCCGCGAGCAGCGCAACGGCGCCCCGGTGCGCTTCGTCTTCCCCGAGGACGGGGTTTCCGCCATCACCGAGCCGGCCGGGATCCTGTCGACCGCCCGCAACGTGCCGGCGGCGATCGCCTTCATCGACTTCCTGCTGTCCCGCGAGGGGCAGGAACTCGCCTCCCGCCAGGGCTTCCTGCCGATCGACCCGACGGTGGCACCGCCCGCCGGCTTCCCCGATCCGCGCAGCATCCGGGTGATGCCCTTCGATGCAGCGGCCGCGGCGCGGGACCAGGCGGAGATCCTGCGCCGCTTCGCGCAACTGGCCGGCGGCTGACGCGGCCCTTCGCTTGCCCCGCCCGCTTCCCATCCTGGTCACGGCCTGGCTGCTGCTGATCGGCGCCGTGCCGCTGGCGCGGCTGCTGGCGGAAGCGTTTGCCGGCACCGCGCTGGTCGTCACGCTGGCGGATGCGGCGGTGTGGCGGGCGGCGGGCTGGTCGCTGTTGTTATCCGCCTCGGCGGCGGCGCTGGCCACGGTCATCGGCGGGTTGCTCGCCTGGGCGCTGCTGCTACGCGGGCTGCCGGGGCGGGGGGGCCTGCTGTTCGCCGCCGTGCTGCCGGCGCTGATCCCGGCGCAGGTGCTGGCGCTGGGGTGGATCCAGGCGGGGGGGCCGGCCTCTCCCCTTCTTCTCGCGCTCGACATGGCGCCGCCGCTGGGCACGCCGAACCCGATCTATGGCGCGCCGGGGATGGTGGCGCTGCTCGCCGCGCAATCGGCGCCGCTGGTGATGCTGGCCATCGCCGCCATGCTGCGCCGGGTGCCGGGGGAGGTGGTGCTGGCGGCGCGCGGGCTCGGCGCCGGGCCGGAAGCGGCGTTGCGGCGCGCCGTGTGGCCGTTGCTGGTGCCCGGGCTGCTGGCGGGGGCGGGGCTCGCCTATGTCGCGGCGCTGGGCAATTTCGGCATCGGCGCGCTGATCGGCATTCCCGCCCGCGTGCCGGTGCTGCCGGTGCTGGTCTGGCAGAGGCTGTCGGGCGGTGGCGCATCCTCCCTGGCGGAAGCCGCGGCGATGGCGCTGCTGCTGGCGGCGATGGCGGCGCCGGCGCTGGTGATGCAGGGTCTTGCCGCGCGGCGCGCGCCGGTCTCCGGCCGCCTGCCCTTCGCGCCACTGCCGCTTTCCCCCCTGCCGCGCGGCCTGGCGATGGCGGGGGTGCTGGGCTGGCTGGCAGTGGTGGTGGTGGTGCCGATGCTGTCCCTGGTCGCGGCCGCGCTGGTGCCGGCGATCGGGATGGAACTGGATGCGACGACGGCCACGGCGCGGCATTTCCTCGCCGCCTTAGCCCCCGGCGCGCAGACCCTGCGGGCCTTCGGCAATTCGCTGCTGCTGTCGCTCAGCGCGGCGCTGGTGCTGGCGCTGGCGGCGCTGCCGATCGCGCTGGCGATGCGCGACCGCGCCGTGCGGCTGGCGACGAGTGCGACGGACCTGCCCTTCGCCCTGCCCGGCGCCTGCACCGGGGTCGCCGCGATCCTGGTGGCGCTGTCGCTGCCTGGGGGTGGGGCGCTGTATGGGGCGCTCGGGCTGATCCTGCTGGCCTATCTCACGCGCTTTCAGGCCTTGGCGCTGCGCCCGGTGGCCGCCGCGGCCGCACGGCTCGACCCGACGCTGGACGAGGCCGCGCGCGGCATGGGGGCGGGGCTGCTGCGCCGCCTGTTCCGGGTCCACCTGCCGCCGCTGGCGCCGGCGCTGGCGGCGGGGGGCATCCTGGTGATGCTGACGGCGGTGAACGAGGTATCCGTCTCCTCCCTGCTGTATGGGCCGGGGTCGCAGACGCTCGGCGTGTTGGTGTTCAGCCTGC
>CANJXD010000159.1 GCA_947478535.1 Acetobacteraceae bacterium | reverse complement strand
GAAGAGATCGCCGTGCTGCGCGAGAAGCGCCGCATGAATGGCCTCGGAGGGGAGAAACATCAGCGCACCTTCCGCCGTCTCCCCGGGGATCAGGTATTTTCGCGAGATGTCATCGACGTGGCGGCGGATATCGGCGGCGAAGCGGCGGGATGCCTGCATGCGCGCGGCGGCATCGGGTGCATCCTGCATCGCGGCCCAGGCCTCCAGCGGAAACTTGCTGTCCACGGCAATCGGGCCGGGCGGGAAGGGCAGGCGGATCAGGCAATCGCAGCGCGTGCCGTTGGATAGCGTGTGCTGCCAGGAAAATCCGGCGGGGGGCAGCCGATCCTGCACCAGGTCCCGCAACTGCACTTCCCCCAGCGCGCCGCGCGCCTGCTTGTTGCCGAGCACGGCGGCCAGCGACGTGACCTGCCCGCCCAGAGCCTCGATATTCTGCCGCGCGCTGTCGATGACGGAAAGCCGCTGCTGGATGGCACTCGCCGTGGCCTGGGTGCGTTCCGCAGCGGTATCCAGCTTCTGGCCGAGCGCGCGTTCCTGCTCGCGCAGCCTGTCATCGGTGCGGGTGGCGAGGCGTTCCTGCGCGGCGGCCACGGCATCCAGCGTCGCGGCGAGGCGCGCCATCCCCTCCGCGTTGCGCCCACGCAGCGCGAGCACCACCAGCAGCACAGCCAGCACGGCGGCGCCAGCGATCACGGCAGGTGGCACCCAGTCCGGCAGCAGCCACTCGGGCAAGGGAATCTCCCGATTCGTCGTGCCCAGTGTGCCTCTGTGTCAGGCCGGCGTGAAACGCCCTTCCGCATCCATCAGCACGAGCCTGCCGGTGGCGACGCCGAAATGGCCGCCATGCAGGCGCAGCGTGCCGGCGGCGACGGCCTCCGCGACCCAGGGGAAGGTCAGCAGGTTGGCGATGGAAATGCGCACGGCCTCATGCTCGCAGGCTTCCTGCGCGTCCTCGGGCGTGTCGCAGGCAAGGCCGGCGCCGCGGGCGCCCTCGGCGATGCCGATCCAGCTCGCGACGAAATCGCCGGCCGCCGGCGGCACGCCTTCGCGCAGGGCGCGAATGCCGCCGCACAGCGCATGGCCCATGACGATCAGGTCCTCCACCCCCAGCACGCGCACGCCGAATTCGACGGCAGCACTGGTGCCGTGGAAGGCGGCGTCCGGCATGTAGGGCGGCACCAGGCTGGCGACGTTGCGGACGACGAACAGCTCCCCCGGCCCGGCGGAGAAGATCATCTGCGGATCGACGCGGCTGTCGGAGCAGGCGATCACCATGGTGCGCGGCCGCTGGCCTTGCGCCGCCAGTTCCTCGAACCGCGCGCGCTGCTGCGGCCAGGTGTCCTGGCGGAAGCGGCGATAGCCATCCAGCAATCTGTTCATGCGCAAGCACCCCCGGGCCTGGTGCCAACGCGGAACCCGACGATCGGGAATACCATCTAGTGCCGGAAGTGCCGCATGCCGGTGAAGACCATGGCGAGGCCGGCCTTGTCCGCCGCCGCGATCACCTCGGCATCGCGGATCGACCCGCCGGGCTGGATCACGGCGGTGACACCCGCGGCCGCCGCGGCTTCCAGCCCATCCGCGAAGGGGAAGAAGGCGTCGGAGGCGACGACGCTGCCCTTGGCCAGGCTGTCCGGCAGCTTCGCCATCTGCGCCGCGGCTTCGGCCTTCCAGGCGGCGATGCGCGCGGATTCCAGCCGGTTCATCTGCCCCGCCCCGATGCCCGCCGTGGCCAGGGCCTTGGCATAGACGATGGCATTGGATTTTACGTGTTTGCAGACGCGGAAGGCAAAGATCAGGTCCGCCATCTCCGCGGCCGTGGGCGCGCGCTGCGTCACCGTCCGCAGCATCGCCTCCGTCACCCGTCCATCGTCACGCGTCTGCGCGAGAAAACCGCCGGCCACGGATTTGATCAGCAGCCCCGGCGCCGCCGGGTCCGGCATCCCGCCGGTCAGCAACAGGCGGAGGTTCTTCTTTTTCGCGAAGACGGCCTTCGCCCCGTCATCCGCATCGGGGGCGACGACGACTTCGGTGAAGATGGCCGCGATCTTCTCCGCCGCCGCGGCATCCAGCGTGCGGTTGGCGGCGACGATGCCGCCGAAGGCGGAGACGGGGTCGCAGCGCAGCGCCAGATCCCACGCCGCCGCGAGCGTCTCGCCGGTTGCGACGCCGCAGGGATTGGCGTGCTTGACGATGACGATGGCCGGCGCGTCGAACTCGGCCACGCATTCGAAGGCGGCGTCGGTGTCGTTCAGGTTGTTGTAGGACAGCTCCTTGCCCTGCACCTGCTTCGCGGTGGCGAGGCCCGGTCGGTTGCCGCCATCGGTATAGAAGGCCGCCTTCTGGTGCGGATTCTCGCCGTAGCGCAGGCCCTGGCGCAGGATCCCAGCGGTGGCGAGGCGATGGGGGAAGGCATCGCCGTTCTGCTGCGCGAACCAGGTGCTGATCGCGGTGTCATAGGCGGCGGTGCGGGCATAGGCGGCCTGGGCGAAACGGCGGCGCAGCGCCGGGGTGGTGCCGCCCTCCTCCAGTTCCGCACGGACTTCGGCCAGTTGCTCCGGCTCCGTGATGACGACGACGGAGGCAAAATTCTTGGCGGCGCTGCGGATCATCGCGGGGCCGCCGATGTCGATGTTCTCAATGCAGTCCTCGAAGGCCGCGCCTTTGGCGACGGTCGCCTCGAAGGGGTAGAGGTTCACCGCGACGAGGTCGATCGGCGCGATCCCATGCGCCTCCATCTGCGCCAGATGGTCCGCCAGGTCCCGTCGGCCGAGCAGCCCGCCATGCACCTGCGGCACCAGCGTCTTCACGCGGCCGTCGAGGATTTCCGGGAAGCCCGTATGCTCCGACACATCCTTCACTGGGATGCCGGCGGCGCGGATGGCGCTGGCGGTGCCGCCGGTGGACAGGATCTCGGCGCCCTGGGCGACCAGGAAGCGGGCGAATTCCACGATGCCGGTCTTGTCGGAGACCGAGAGCAATGCGCGGCGGACGGGGAGGGTCTGGCTCATGCCGCGCGGCATAGACCCGCACCCCCGGCGCTTCAACCGCGTTTGGTGCCTTCCAGCAATGCGATCGTGCGCGTCATGACCTTCGCCTCGTCGAAGCGGTCCATCGCCCGGGCGCGGCCGGCCTGTCCCATGGCCGTCCGCAACGCGGGATCGGCGGCGAGGCGCGACAGCGCCTCGGCCAGTGGCGCCACTGTCCTGGCCGGAACCAGCAGGCCGGTTTCGCCATCCACCACCTGTTCGCGGGGGCCGCGAATATCGGTGGCGACCACCGGCAGGCCGGTGAGCATCGCCTCGATGATGGACATCGGCAGCCCCTCGAAGTGAGACGGCAGGCAGAAGACATCGGCCGCGGCCATCAGCGCCGCGACGTCATGCCGGTAGCCGAGCCTGACCAGGCGAGGGCCGAGGGCGGCGGCGGCTTCGGCGAACAGCGGTTCCAGAACCTCGCCATGGTCGGAGGCGAGGCGTTCGCCCACCACCCAGAGCGCGCAATTCCCCGGCGTCGCCTGCATGGCCCGCAACAGCTCGGGAAATCCCTTGTGGCGGACGAGGCGGGAGACGGCGATGACGACGCAATCATCCGGGCCTGCGCCGAATGCAGCGCGCAGCCGCGCGCGGGCGGCCGGATCGGGGGCGAAGCGGGCGGGGTCCCGCCCGTTCAGGATGGCCACGGCACGGGGATGGATGCCGAGGCGACGGGCATCGCCGGCTTCCTCCGCACTGACGGTCATGAAGGTATCGGTGATGCGTCCGGCGGCGCGTTCCAGGTTCAGTGCCAGCGCGGCGCGCCACCACGGCCCGGGCTGGTTGAACAGGAAGCCATGGCAGGTATAGGCGATGCGCGGCACCCCCGCGATGCGTGCCGCGGCGCGCGCCAGCAGCCCGCTGATCGGCATATGCGCATGCACCAGATCCGGCTTCTCCGCCCGCATCAGCGCCACCAGCGCGGCCAGGCAGCGCGCCTGGGCGATCGGGTTCAGGCTGCGCGCCATCGGCACGGCGGCGATGCGAAAGCCTTCGGCCCGCGGCAGGTCGAGCAGCGGGCCTTCGGCACAGACTCCCACCACCTCATGGCCCCGCGCGCGCAGGCCGCGCATCAACGGCAGCAGGAAGTGCCGCAGCGAGAAATCGACGTTCGTGATCTCGAGGATCTTGATGGGATGGCCCTCGGGCAAGGGGCGCGATGACGCGCCCCTATTCCCCCGTGATCGCCGTGCCGCCGGGGCTGGCCCCTGGGGCAGCAAGGGTGACGCGGACGATCGCCCATTGCAGGCTCGCCGCACCCGCTTCGGCATAGAGCGCCACCTGCTGGCTGCGGCGTGGCTCGGCCGCGAGGTAGATGCTTTCCTCGATCGCGACGCGCGCGCCCTTCACCCGCAACCGCCAGCCGACGCCGGATGGCAGGCGCAGCAGTGCACCCTGCTCATCCTGCTGCAGGCTCGCCACCACGCCGGGATGCAGGTGGAATCGGACGGTGAAGCCGGGCATCGCGACATCGCGCTCCGCCTCCAGCACATCCTCGCCGCGCAGATCGTCGCCGGATTCGGACAGATAGAGGCGCCGGCGGTGGCGCAGGCCGAATTGCCGGAGCCAGCCATCATGGCTCGCTTCCAGCCATTGCGCGCCATTCGCTTCCTGTCGGTCCGCCTCCACCTCCTCCACCCGCCGGCCGAGGCCTTCGGGGCGAAGCTCACTGGAATTGGTGTCGGCGAGGATCAGGGTGGAATGCGCGGCGGTGGCGCGCATCGCGTCGCGCCATTCGCTGTCGGCGGCGGGTGCTGCCCCGCAATTGACGATCAGCCTGTCGCGCCCGACCGACATTTCGAAGGACAGGGTGCCGGCATGGGCGTTGCGGTCGGCGCCACGCGGCGCGCCGCCCGGCGTCACATCCCGCCGCGCCGGCGGCGGTGCGCCGCAATCCGCGATGACCAGGGTGCGGCTGGCCGACAGGCGCTGGAAGCCGGTCTCCGGCAGGTGGCTCGGTGCCCGGCCGCGGGATTGGCTTTGCGTCAGCACCAGATCGACAATGGCCGCGATTTCATCCCGCGTGCCGTTGAACAGGGCCAGCCCGCCATCCGCGTGGCGCATCAGCCGCAGCGCCGGCGCCGCGCGATCCAGCGTGCCGGCGAGTTGGGACGGCGCCTCGAGCCCCGCGCCATGCAGCAGGTTGCGGATCTCGATCAGGTCCTGCAATGCGTGCAACTGGGCGGAGGCGCTGCGTTCGACATGGCCGCCATCCGGATGGAACTGGCGTTCCAACTCCTGCGGCAGGAAGCGCACGCAGCGGGCAAGCCAGGTGTCTTCCTCCAGCGCCACGGCCGCGGCCATGCCGCCCTTCAGCGCCACCAGCGCGCCGCGATGCGCCGCTTCGGCCGGCAGTCCGGCGACGACGCCGCGGGCATCCTGCGCCATGCGCTGCATCAATTGGCGGCGAAGGGTGTCTTCCGCGGTCGCCGCCAGGAAATCCCAATGCCCGAGCCAGGCCGAAATCCGCGCGCCCGCCACATCCGGCGCATCTGCCAGCGGGTCCGCGCTGGCCACCGCCAGCCAATCCGCCGCCAGCGCGCGGCCGCGCAGCCGCGCCGCATCGGTGCCAAGCGCGCGCAGGTCCCGCAGCCAGGCGAAGCCATGCGCCGCCGCCCGCCAGGTGGTGGACCCGCCCGGCCGATCCGCCGCCGCCCCCCAATCGCTGCCATCGCCGCCGGCGTCCATGGGCCGCAGCGGGCGCGTGGTGCCGAGGTATTCGAATTCACCGCGCAGCAGCCGCGCGCCGCGCGCCGCATCGCCCGGCCAAAGGTCACGGAAGGACCGCGCCGGTCCGTCCGGCACCTTGATCGGCTTGAGGTTGGCGAGGATGCGGCGTGCGCCGCGCAGGACCCCCCCGATCATGCCCGCATCCCTATCCCCTGAGGCCAGCGATGGCGGCGGCGTAGTCCGGTGCGCCGAAGACGGCAGTGCCCGCCACCAGCACATCCGCCCCGGCCGCGATGCAATCCTTCGCCGTCGCGGCGGTCACGCCGCCATCGACCTGCAAGGCGATGTCCCGCCCGCTGTCTTCGATCAGCGCCCGCAGCGCCGCGATCTTGTCCAACTGCGACCGGATGAAGGATTGCCCACCGAAGCCGGGGTTCACCGACATCACCAGGATCAGATCCGTCAGGTCCAGCACATGCGCGACCGAGGAGATCGGCGTCGCCGGGTTCAGCACCACGCCGGCCTTCTTGCCGAGGGCGCGGATGGTCTGCAAAGACCGATGCAGATGCGCGCCGGCCTCCGGGTGCAGGCTGATGAGGTCCGCCCCCGCATCGGCGAAGGCCGCGAGGTAGGGATCGGCCGGCGCGATCATCAGATGCACGTCGAAGGGCATCGTCGCATGCTTGCGCAGCGCCTTGATCAGGGCCGGCCCGAAGGAGATGTTCGGGACGAAATGGCCATCCATGATGTCGAGATGCAGCCAATCCGCCCCGGCGGCCTCGATGGCGCGGACTTCCTCCCCCAGCCGCGCGAAATCCGCGGCGAGCAGGGACGGGGCGATACGGATGGGATGTGAAGCTGGCATGACATCCGACTCTAGCCGCCATGGACGCGGGGGGGAACCGCCCGCGCCCAACCTGATGCGTCAAAGTGGTCTGGCGCGTCAGATCGGCAGGGCGGTCGTGCTCTTCACCCGCTCCATGGCGAAACGCCCGGTCACCTTCCGCAGTGCCGGCACCGCCTCGACGAAGCGGCGATAGAAGGCGTCATACCCCGCCATGTCCGGCACCACGACGCGCAGCAGGTAGTCGACATCGCCGCCCAGGCGCCAGCATTCGACGATCTCGGGCAGGCTGGCCACCGCTTCCGCGAAGCGGGCGATCCACTCGGCGGAATGGTCGCCGGTCTCGATCGAGACGAAGACCGAAATCGGCAGGCCGACCGCCGCCGCATCCACCAGCGCGACGCGACCGGTGATGATCCCGGTCTCCTCCATCCGCTTGATGCGTTTCCAGCAGGGGGTGGGCGTCAGCCCGACTTCCTGGGCGATTTCCGCCAGCGACCGGGCGGCGTCCTGCATCAGCAGGCGCAGGATTTCCCGGTCGATACGGTCGAGTTCGGCGGCAGCCATGCGGAGCATCCCGGCGGTCTTGTCCCGCCCTTGGTACAATTTTCTCCGAACCCCGCCAATGGGGATGTCAGAAGGGATGGATTTCCCGCGATCAGCCTTGCTGGCGTCGGAACCTTGCAGCGAAGAAGCCATCGATCCCGCCGCGTTCCGGCCACAGATCCGGGCGGCTCCGCAACGTGCCCCGCGCCGTCAGCGCGGCTTCCAGGCCCGGCAATTCCTCGGGCCGGATGGGGTCGTGCTCCAGCCCCAGCGCGCCGGCGCGGGCGAGATGGGCTTCGCCTTCCTCCGGCTGAAGCGAACAGGTGGAGAAGACCAGCCGGCCGCCCGGCCGCAGCAGCGACGCGGCACGGGCGAGCAGCCGCGCCTGGGTATCCACCAGGCTGGCGATATCCTGCTGGCGCTTCAGATGAGGGATGTCCGGGTGGCGTCGGATGATGCCGGTGGCGCTGCAAGGCGCATCCAGCAGCACGGCGTCAAAGCCAGGGCCGGTCGGGAACCAGGATGCCGCATCGGCCTCGACCACGGAGGCATCCAGCTTCAGCCGGGCGAGATTTTCCCGCAGCCGCGCGGCGCGGCGGGGATCGCGTTCCACCGCCGTCACCTGCGCCCCGGCGGCGACAAGCTGGGCGGTCTTGCCGCCAGGGGCGGCGCAGAGATCGGCCACCTTCTCCCCGGGCGTCACGCCGAGCAGGCGGGCGGGCAAGGCGGCGGCGGCGTCCTGCACCCAGAACTGGCCTTCCGCCAGCCCGGGCATATCCGTCACGCGGGTGCCGGCGGGCAGGCGCCAACTGCCGGTGGGCAGCGGCTCCGCGCCTTCCGGTGGGGCGGCACCGGGGGCCAGGGTGATATCGAGCGGCGCCGGCACCTGATGGGCCCGGGCAATGGCGCGCACCCCGGGGCCATAGGCGGCATGCCAGGCGGACCACAGCCAGGGCGGCGTATCCAGCCTTTCGGCGTCCAGCCCTTCCAGCACGGCGGCGCCTTCCGTGGCGACACGGCGCAGCACGGCGTTCACGAGCCCGGCGAAGGGGCGCGGGACGATATCGACGGTGGCGGCGACCGCGGCATGGGCGGGGGTGCCGAGCAGCAGCAATTCCGCCGCCCCCATCCGCAGCGCGGCGCGCACGGGCAGCGGCGGTTCGCGGCGCAGGAAGGGCTCCAGCACGGCATCGAGGCTGCCGGCGCGGCGCAGTACGGCGCCGGCGATGCGATGCGCGGCGCCGCGGTCCCGCGCTTCGAGCGAAGCGGGAAGGGCGTCCAGCGCCTCCTCCAACGGGCGGCGGCGCTCGAACACCGCGGTCAGCAGCGTGAGCGCGGCGGCGCGGGTGGACAGGCCGGCGGGGGATTTCGGAGAGGATGATCGGGGGGGGCGGGGCATGAGCGGGCGTTTATGGCCCCCAGGCCGGCGCCGTGCTAGGGGCGGCATCATGCAGGCCCTGCGCGAATTCCTCGACCGGCTGCCGGAAACCCGGCGCCCGCTTCCCTGGCTCGCACTGCTATGCGTGCTGCTCTGGCTGCCGGGCTTCTTCACCATCCCCGCGGGCGACCGCGATGAAAGCCGCTTCGCGCAGGCATCCCGCCAGATGGTGGAGACGGGCGACTACGTCCGCATCCGCTTCGGAGAGGTGGAACGCAACAAAAAGCCGGCCGGCATCCATTGGTTGCAGGCCACCGCGGTGCATACGGTCGAAGCGCTCAGGGTCGGCACGCGGGCGGATATCTGGGCCTATCGCCTGCCATCGCTGCTCGGCGCGCTGGCGGCGGTGCTGGCGACCGCGCATTTCGGCCGGGCGCTGGTGGGCCGGCGGGCCGCCTTCCTCGGCGCCGCATTATTGGCCGCGACCTTCGTGCTGGGGGTGGAAACCCACATCGCCAAGACGGATGCGGCGCTGCTCGGCACCGTGGTCGTGGCGATGGGGTTGATGGCGCGGGCCTGGTTGCAGCCGGGGAATTTCTCGGCCGGGCAGGCCGCGGCCTTCTGGCTTGTGCTCGGCGGGTCCGTGCTGCTGAAGGGTCCGATCGGGCCGGCCGTGCCGCTGCTCGCGGCCATCACCCTGGCGGCGGCCGACCAGGCCTGGAAGAACGGCGCGCCCTGGCTGCGGGCGCTGCGGCCGGGCTGGGGCATTCCGCTGATGGTGCTGGCCGCCGCCCCCTGGTTCGTCGCCGTCACTATCGCCACGGAAGGCCGCTTCCTGACGGAGGCGCTGGGCAGCGACATGATCAGCAAGGTGGGCGGGGCGGATGAGAACCATTGGGGCCCGCCCGGCTATTACGCGCTGAGCTTCGGCATCGCCGCCTTCCCCGCCGCCTTCCTGGTGCTGCGGGCGCTGCCCGGCATCTGGGCGGACCGGCTGCAACCCTCCACCCGCTTCCTGCTGGCCTGGGCCGTGCCGGTCTGGCTGATGTTCGAGGCCGTGACGACCAAGCTGCCGCACTACGTCATGCCGGCCTATCCCGCGCTGATGCTGCTGGCCGCCGCCTGGGCGCTGGACCCGCTGCGCCGCCAGCCGCCGCGCTGGCTTTCGGTGCTCTCCCTGTTCGTGGCGATCAGCGTGGCGGTGGGGCTGGCGGCGGCCGCGGTGGCCTTGCCGGTGCTGGCGGATGGGCGCGTTGCCCCGCTTTCGCTGCTGGCCCTGCCGGCGGCGGCGCTGTTTGCCTGGGGCATCATAGCCATGCTGCGGGATGGCGCCCCGGCACGCGCTGCCTTGCTGGCGGTGCTGCTGGCCATCCCGGTGCAGGGCGTGGTGCTGGGCGGCGTGCTGCCTCGCCTCGAAGCGCCCTGGATTTCCCCCCGCCTCGCGGCGCTGGTGGCGCAGACGGCGCCCGGCCTGCCGGGCGCCCGCTTTGGCGTCGCCGGTTATCATGAGCCGTCGCTGATGTTCGCACTCGGCGCCGATATCCGCCTGTTGCGCGGTGGCCAGGATGCCGCGCGCTTCCTGGCCGCGGCGCCCGGCCGCTTCGTCGCCGTCTCGGACCGGGAGGAAGCCGGCTTCTGGGCGGAGGCGCAGGCGCTGGGCCTGGCGCCGGCGGAGCGTGGGACGGTGGCGGGGTTCAATTATTCGCGCGGCCGCCGCGTGGCGATCGTGTTGTACGGGGTGGGCGGATGATCGAGTGGGTGACGGGGGTTGTCGCCGCGGGCGGCTGGCCGGGCGTGCTGGCGCTGATGTTCCTCGAGAACCTGTTCCCGCCCATTCCCTCGGAACTGATCATGCCGCTGGCGGGCTTCGCGGCGGCGCGGGGGGAGATGTCCTTCCCCCTGGCCGTGATCGCCGGCATCGCCGGCACCGTGCTGGGCAACGCCTTCTGGTATGAATTGGCCCGGGCGATCGGCGCGGCGCGCATCCGCCCATTGTTTGCGCGCTACGGCCGCTGGTTCGCGGTGGATGACAAGGATTTCGACAAGGCGGAGCGCACCCTGCGCCGGCATGGCCCGATGGCGCTGTTCTTCGGGCGACTGCTGCCGGCGATCCGCACCGTCATCTCCATCCCTGCTGGGCTGATCGAGATTCCCCGGCTGGTCTTCTATGTCTGGACCGCGCTTGGCAGCACGCTGTGGATCCTGTTCCTGGCCAGCGCCGGCTACTGGATGGAAGACCATTATGAGCGCATCG